>JAEWEX010000332.1 GCA_023389135.1 Pseudomonadota bacterium
CTCTACGACCGCATCGCCGAGCGCGCGCCCTGGACCAACTACGTCATCAGGATCGATCGCTCGGTCGCGTGGTAGCGGGCGCGCGGCGTTAACCGTTCCGGGCCATACTGCGCGCCCGACACCACGCCGATGGCCGGACCGGACACCGCCCATGCCGCCCGCAAAGCCGCCGGAGCCTCCCGGCCCCGCCTTTCCCGCCGCCGAAGACCTGCGCGCGGCCTATGCCGGCTGGATCGCGCATCTGGTCCATGAGCGCCGCGTCGCCGCCAACACGGTGGAGGCCTATGCCCGCGACGTGCGCTATGCGCTGGCGTTCCTGGCGCGGCGGCTTGGCGGCCGGCCGGCGCTGGGCGACATGGCCATGCTCGGCCCCCGCGACATGCGCGCCTTCCTGGCCGAGCGGCGCGCCGACGGCATCGGCAGCCGCTCGGTGATGCGCGCGCTGGCGGCGCTGCGCTCCTTCGCGCGCCATGCCGATCCCGGCGGCGCGGGGCTTGCCGCAGCGCTCGCCGCGGTGCGCGCGCCAAAAATCGCGCGCAGCCTGCCGAAACCCGTGGCAGTGGCGGCGGCGCGCGAGATCACCGATGTGGACGCCCGCGCCGGCGAGGCCCGCGACGCCTGGGTGATCGCCCGCGACGCCGCGGTGCTGTCGCTGCTCTATGGCTGCGGCCTGCGCCTGTCGGAGGCGCTGTCGCTGACGCGCCGCGAGGCCCCGCTGGCGGCGGGAAGGATCCTCACCGTCACCGGCAAGGGCGGCAAGACCCGCGGCGTGCCGGTGATCGCGCCGGTGGCGGCGGCGGTGGCGGACTATCTGGCCCAGTGCCCGTGGCGGCTGGCGCCGGACGCGCCGCTGTTCGTGGGCGCCCGGGGCGGCCCGCTCAACCCGCGCATCGTGCAGCGCGCCATGGAAGGGCTGCGCGGCGCGCTGGGCCTGCCGGAGACCGCGACGCCGCACGCCCTGCGCCATTCCTTCGCCAGCCACCTGCTCGCCCGCGGCGGCGACCTGAGGGCGATCCAGGAGCTGCTGGGCCATGCCAGCCTGTCCACCACGCAGATCTACACCGAGGTCGACGGCGCGCGCCTGCTGGCCATCCACGCCGCCGCCCACCCCCGCGCCCGCAGGGCGTGACGCCGGACCGCGGGCCGCTGCCCGCGCTCCCTCCCCCTTGCGGGGAGGGTTGGGGTGGGGGTCGGTCCGACCCGGTGCGGTGCTTCCGCATGAAACACCTCTCCATCCGCCCTGGCGGCCCGCAAGGCCCCGCCGCCGCCCGATCACAACGGCTTGACCGCGCGGCCCGCGCGGCTGGACACGCCGCCCCCGCCTGCTAGGCTGCCTCTCGCAACAATCAGGAGGTGGACGTCTCATGACCATCCGAGCCGCCGTGATTGGCACGCTCGCGGCCGTCGCATTCGCCGGCGCCGCGGCAGCCTGCCCCTACTCGAAGAACGTGACGGCCCAGACGCCGGCGCCGACCCAGACGGCGCAGGCGCCGATCTCGACGCCGTCACGCTGAGTTTTTCGAGCGAGACCCAAGAGCGGCCCGGCGCCTCCACGCCGGGCCGTTTTTTCGGCGCGACGCACCGCACTTGCCACGCGCCCCGCTTCGCGCTAGAGCCGGCGCAGGCGCCGCCTTAGCTCAGCTGGTAGAGCACCTCATTCGTAATGAGGGGGTCGTAGGTTCGAATCCTATAGGCGGCACCAGTTTTTCCCCGCATGACGATCCTGATCGCCCGTTCATTGTCGCTCAACGCTGGACGACCGCTGGTTGAGTATGGCGGGCCGGGTGCCTGGGCCGTATCCGGCGGTGCTGTGGATTAAGCCGGTTCCGTAAGCCCTGGGACAAATAAAGAACGTCGATTTACGTTGGCGTCGAAAATCCCCTACGGTGTCGGGGCCGCCCCATTTAATTCTGAGAGATCACGGCCTCGATGTCCGAGGACAACCTCATTCTCTATGCCACGGAAGATGGGCGCGACCGCGTTCATCTGCGCGCCCGGGACGGCACGGTATGGCTGTCCTTAAGTCGGCTCACCGAGCTTTTCGAGCGCGACAAATCCGTCATTTCCCGCCACATCGCCAATATTCTCGGCGAGGCGGAGCTGGTCCGGGATTCAGTTGTTGCAAAATTTGCAACAACTGCCGCCGACGGCAAGACCTATCGGGTCGATCACTATAATCTCGATATGATCCTTGCCGTCGGATATCGGGTGAGATCCCCCCGCGGAATCCAGTTCCGCCGGTGGGCGACGACGACCCTCAAGGACTATCTCTTGAAGGGCTACGCGATGGACGACGCCCGGCTGAAACAGCCGGGATATGACTATTTCGACGAACTGCTCGAACGCATCCGGGACATACGTGCGTCGGAGGCACGTTTCTACCAGAAGGTCCGGGACATACTTTCGCTAAGCGAGGATTACGATTCTCGCCTGAAGTCCGTGAGCACCTTCTATGCGACCATCCAGAACAAGATGCTGCACGCCGTCACGGGCCATACCGCCGCGGAACTCGTCATTGCCCGCTCTGACGCAGCAGCCCCGAACATGGGGCTGACCTCGTGGGCCGGGTCGCGAGTTCGCAAGGGCGATGTCGTGACCGCCAAGAACTACCTCGCACAGCCGGAGCTTTCCGAACTCAACCTTATCGTCACCATGTTCCTCGATACGGCCGATCTGCGCGCTCGACGTCGCCAGACCATGAAGTTGGCGGAATGGGAAGGCGTGCTCGACAATTTCCTGCGCGCCAACGAACTGGGTGTCC
This sequence comes from Pseudomonadota bacterium, assembly GCA_023389135.1. GTDB lineage: Bacteria > Pseudomonadota > Alphaproteobacteria > Rhizobiales > Methylopilaceae > Agaricicola. The sequence goes on from JAEWEX010000332.1 coordinate 2,762, forward strand.
TCGCCAACGCCGGCTCCGCTTCTCACAGTCAGGCTGCCCGGGTTGCCGAGGCGCGCTACGAGAGCTTCGATACGGCCCGGCGAGCGGCCGAACGTCTTGCCGATGCAGAAACGGACGAGCTGGAAGAACTTCGGCGCATCGCAGAAGATATGCAGAGCGCGGGCAAGGAACCGTCCTGAACGCGATACACCACCTCCCGCGCGATGCCCTTGCTGACAGGCACCTCGTTGGATCGGAGCGGCGTCGTGCGCGCATGCCCTTCGCCGCCCTCTTGCCCCGGCGACAAGGCAACCCTGCTGCCCTATACTCCTCTCCATGCTCGATCGAATCCGCGCCTTTGTCGACCAGCTCGTCGCCGCGCCCGGAAGCCACGCGCCCCTGGAGGGCGAGGAGGCCCGCGTCGCGGCGGTGGCGCTCATGTGCCACGTGATCGCCGCCGACGGCGTCGTCGAGGAGCAGGAGCGCGACGCCTTGATGGCCGTGGTGGCGGCCCGCTTCGGGCTCGATGCCGGCGAGACCGAGGATCTCATCGCCGAGGCCGCGCGCCAGGATCGCGAGGCGGTGGACTTCTACAGCTTCACCTCCACCCTCAAGCGCGTGCTCGGCCGCGAGGAGCGGCTGTCGCTGGTGGGCGCCATGTGGGAGCTGGTCTATGCCGATGGCGGCGTCCATGAGTTCGAGGACAACGTCATCTGGCGGGTCGCCGAGCTGCTCGGCATCGACGGCCGCGAGCGCATGGCGCTGAAGCAGGCGGCCTCGGGCCGCGGCCCGGCGGGCGGCGGCTGATGCGCCCGGTCCTGGTCGTGCTCCACCAGGAGACCTCCACCGCGGGCCGGGTCGGCACGCTGCTGGCCGCGCGCGGCATGGCGCTGGACATCCGCCGCCCGCGCTTCGGCGACCCGCTGCCCGACACCATGGACGGCCATGCCGGCGCGGTGGTGTTCGGCGGGCCCATGAGCGCCAATGACGGGGACGACTGGCTGCGGCGCGAGACCGACTGGCTCGCCGTGCCGCTGTCGGAGGGCGCGCCGCTGCTGGGCATCTGCCTCGGCGCGCAGATGATGGTGCGCCATCTCGGCGGCCGCGTCGCGCCCCATGCCGGCGGCCGCGCCGAGATCGGCTACTACCCGCTGGTGCCGACCGATGCGGGCGCCGCGCTGATGGACTGGCCGGGCCATGTCTACCAGTGGCACCGCGAGGGCTTCGACCTGCCCGCCGGCGCCACCCTGCTGGCCGCCGGCGGCGACTTCCCGAACCAGGCGTTCCAGGCCGGGCCCGCCGCCTTCGGGCTGCAGTTCCACCCGGAGGTCACGCATCACATGATGTGCCGCTGGACCACGCGCGGCGCGGAGCGGCTGTGCCTGCCCGGCGCCCAGCCCCGCGAGCATCATTTCGACGGCCGCGCGCTGCATGACGGCGCGGTGCGCCGCTGGCTCGGGGAGTTCCTGGAGCTGTGGCTCGGCCGCGACCGGCGGGCCGCCGCCGATCCGGCCAGGACGGCGGGAGCCGGGTTCCGGCTGGCGGAGGCCGCGGCGCCGTCGCGCTGAGCGGATGCGAGGACCGTCAGGCGGCCCTCTTCAGCAGCCCGCGATTGACCAGGCTCTCGGCGATCTGGATGGCGTTCAGCGCCGCGCCCTTGCGCAGATTGTCGGACACGATCCACATGGCCAGCCCGTTCTCCACCGTCGCGTCCTCGCGGATGCGGGAGACGAAGGTGGCGTAGTCGCCCACGCACTCCACCGGGGTCACGTAGCCGCCGGGCTCGCGCTTGTCGACCACCAGGATGCCCGGCGCCTCGCGCAGGATGTCGCGCGCCTCCTCCGGCGAGATCGGCCGCTCGAACTCGATGTTGACCGCCTCGGAATGGCCCACGAACACCGGCACGCGCACGCAGGTGGCGCTGAGCCGGATCCTCGGGTCGAGGATCTTCTTGGTCTCCGCCATCATCTTCCATTCCTCCTTGGTGTAGCCGTCCTCCATGAAGACGTCGATGTGGGGAATGACGTTGAAGGCGATCTGCTTGGGGAACCTGTCGGGCGCCACGTCCTGGCCGGGCACATACTTGCCCTTGGTCTGGTTCCACAGCTCGTCCATGGCGTCCTTGCCGGCGCCGGACACCGACTGGTAGGTCGACACCACCACGCGGCGGATGCCGGCCGCGTCGTGCAGCGGCTTCAGCGCCACCACCAGCTGCGCCGTGGAGCAGTTCGGGTTGGCGATGATGCCCTTCTTGGTGAAGCCGGCCACCGCCTCGGGATTGACCTCGGGCACCACCAGCGGCACCTGGGCGTCGTAGCGCCAGGCCGAGGAGTTGTCGATCACCACCGCGCCCTGGGCGGCGATCTTCGGCGACCACTCCTTGGACACCGTGCCGCCCGCCGACATCAGGCAGATGTCGGTGGTGGAGAAGTCGAACTGCGCCAGGTCGCGGCACTTCAGCGTCCTGTCGCCGAACGAGACCTCCATGCCCTGGCTGCGCCGCGAGGCGAGCGGGATCAGCTCGTCGACGGGAAACTCCCGCTCGTCGAGGATGTTCAGCATTTCGCGGCCCACATTCCCGGTGGCGCCGACCACGGCGACGCGGTAGCCCATAATCTTCTCCAGACGATTGCCTCGGCGCCGGCGGCACGCCGCGCGCGGCCCCGCTTAAGCCGCCATCGGCGGCCCGGTGTCAAGTTCACGGCCGTGATGGGTCGCGCACGGGCGCTGATGGATAGCGGCGCTGACGGATGACACCGCGCGGCATATGGCCCGCGCGGAACGTTCCGGCTAGAGTGAGCGTTGAATCAGCGGTTCGAAACGGAGAGTGCCATGCGCCGCCTTCTTGTCCTTACCGTCGCTGCGGCGACACTCGCCGCCGCGGTTCCGGCAGCCGCCCAGGTCATCACCCGCGACGGCCCGCGCGTCACGGTGACGCCGCGCGCCGTGGTGACGCCGGCGCGCCCGGCCCAGTCCTATGCGCTCGACCCGGTCTTCGCCGCGCCGTGGGAGGCGTCCTATTACGAGGGCGTCACCGGCTTCCAGCGCTATCCGCTGCCCGATCCGCTCTACGTTCCCGGGCAGCGCGGGCTCAAGATCGACTTCCGGGCGCCCGACGCGCTGATGCGCTGACGGCTCTCCCCGCGCTCGCGCCCGGGGCTCAGCCCACGCACGGCGCGCTGGCCGCGCGGATGGCGCCCAGCGCCATGCGCTGCGGCGCGCCGAACCCTGCGGGGTCCACGGTGGAGGCCTCCGCCGCCGCGGCGATGGCGTCGAAGCGGTCGCCGGCCATGCCCGTGGCGACCATCAGATAATCGTGATGGCCAGCCCGCCAGGCGCGCATGCGTGCGCCGGCGGGTTCGTCCTGCCGCCACGGCGCGGTTCCCGACGCCGGCCGCACATGCAGGCTGAGCCGGCACCCCCGCGGACCCACATAGCCGATCCTGAGCACGCCGGCGTCCATCACGGACCATGTCCGAACCATGTCGGCGGCGGCGAGGTCCGGGAGCGCCGGCTGCGCGCCGGCCGCGACCGGAAGCGCCGCGGGCGCCCCGGCCGAGACCGCGC
>JAEWEX010000431.1 GCA_023389135.1 Pseudomonadota bacterium
TGCTGCACCACATCTTCGCGAATGGCTGGGAGGACCAGACCTTCATCGACCAGCGGGTCTACGGCATGGACCAGATCCGCGAGGAGGTGAAGAAGTGGACGCCCGAGGAGGTCGAGCGCGTCACCGGCGTGCCGGGCGAGCAGCTCAAGGAGGTCGCCCGCAAGTTCGCGACCGAGAAGCCCTCGACGCTGATCTGGTGCATGGGCGCGACCCAGCACACGGTCGGCACGGCCAATGTCCGCGCCTTCTGCATCCTGCTGCTGGCCACCGGCAATGTCGGCGGCTTCGGCAACGGCGCCAACATCTTCCGCGGCCACTGCAACGTCCAGGGCGCCACCGACCTGGGGCTCGATATCGCCAACCTGCCGCTCTATTACGGCCTCGCCGAAGGCGCCTGGAAGCACTGGGCGCGGGTCTGGGAGGTCGAGTACGACTGGCTGCTCTCGCAGTTCGAGAGCAAGGAGATGATGGAGAAGCCCGGCATCCCGTCGACGCGCTGGTTCGACGCCGTGATGCTGCCCAAGGACCAGGTCGAGCAGACCGACACGCTCAAGGCCATGATGGTGTTCGGCCATGGCGGCAACACCGTCACCCGCATGCCGGAGATGGTGAAGGGGCTTGAGGCGCTCGAACTGCTGGTGGTCGCCGATCCGCACCCCACCACCTTCGCGGCGGTCTCCAACCGCAAGGACGGCACCTACCTTTTGCCCATTTGCACCCAGTTCGAGACCTCCGGCTCGCGCACCGCGTCCAACCGCTCGCTGCAATGGGGCGAGAAGTTCGTGGACCCGATCTTCGAGTCCAAGGACGACTACGAGGTGTTCTACCTGCTGGCGCAGAAGCTCGGCTACGCCGACCGCATGTTCAAGAACATCGCGGTGGAGAACAACCGGCCCTCGCCCGAGGACATCCTGCGCGAGATCAACCGCGGCGGGTGGTCGACCGGCTATTGCGGCCAGTCGCCCGAGCGGCTCAAGGCCCACATGGCCAACCAGGACAAGTTCGACATCGTGACGCTGCGCGCCGACAAGGGCGTGGCCGATGTCGGCGGCGACTATTACGGCCTGCCGTGGCCGTGCTGGGGCACGCCCGAGCTGAGGCATCCCGGCACCCACCAGCTCTACAACACCAACCTCCACGTCATGGACGGCGGCGGCACCTTCCGCGCCCGCTTCGGCCTCGAGCGCGAGGAGAAGCTGGCGGACGGCTCGGTGCGCAAGGTGAACCTGCTGGCGGAGGGCTCGTATTCGCAGGGCTCGGAGATCACCGACGGCTATCCGGAGTTCACCTACGGCGTGCTGCGCAAGCTCGGCTGGGACAGCGAACTGAGCCCGCAGGAACTGGCGACCATCCTGAGGATCGGCGGCGACAAGGCCGATGCGGTCGCCTGGTCCATCGACCTTTCGGGCGGCATCCAGCGCGTCGCCATGGCGCATGGCTGCATCCATTACGGCAACGGCAAGGCCCGGGCGGTGGCCTGGAACCTGCCCGATCCGGTGCCGGTGCATCGCGAGCCGATCTATACGCCGCGGCCGGAACTCGTGGCGGAGTTCCCGACGCTGCCCGACGCGCGCCAGTTCCGGGTGCCCAACATCGGCTTCTCGGTTCAGAAGGCCGCGGTCGACAAGGGCATCGCCAAGGAATTCCCCATCATCCTCACCTCGGGGCGGCTGGTGGAATACGAAGGCGGCGGCGAGGAGACCCGGTCGAACCGCTGGCTCGCGGAGCTGCAGCAGGACATGTTCGTGGAGATCAACCCGGCGGACGCGCAGTCCCGCGGCATCTCCGACGGCGGCTGGGTGTGGGTCACGGGCCCCGAGAGCGGGTCGCGGGCGCGCATGAAGGCGCTGGTGACCGAGCGGGTCGGGCGCGGCGTCGCCTGGATGCCGTTCCACTTCGCCGGCTGGTTCCAGGGCGTCGACCAGAGAAACAAGTATCCGCAGGGAGCCGACCCGATCGTTCTCGGCGAGAGCGTGAACACGCTGACGACCTACGGCTTCGATCCGGTCACCGGCATGCAGGAGCCCAAGGCCACGCTCTGCCAGATCCGTTCGGCGTAAGGGGAGGACACCATGGCCCGCGTCAAATTCCTGTGCGACGCCGACCGTTGCATCGAGTGCAACGCCTGCGTCACCGCCTGCAAGAACGAGCACGAGGTGCCGTGGGGCATCAACCGGCGGCGCGTCGTCACCATCAATGACGGCAAGCCCGGCGAGCGCTCGATCTCCATGGCCTGCATGCACTGCACCGACGCGCCCTGCGCGGCGGTGTGCCCGGTGGACTGCTTCTACACCACCGCCGACGCGGTGGTGCTGCACTCCAAGGATCTTTGCATCGGCTGCGGCTACTGCTTCTACGCCTGCCCGTTCGGCGCGCCGCAATATCCCCGCGTCGGCAATTTCGGCTCGCGCGGCAAGATGGACAAGTGCACCTACTGCGCCGGCGGGCCGGAGGCGGACTCCACGCCCGAGGAATACGCGCTCTACGGCGCCAACCGCCTCGCCGAGGGTAAGCTGCCGCTGTGCGCGGAGATGTGCTCCACCAAGTCGCTGCTGGCCGGCGACGGCGAGATCATCGCCGAGATCTACAAGGAGCGGGTGGTCCAGCGCGGCTACGGCTCCGGCGCCTGGGGCTGGCAGACGGCCTACCAGGAAACGGTCACGATCTGATGCCCCCGGGCGCGGCGAGGCCGCGCCCGTCCCGCGACGACAACGAGAGAGGTGGCGACATGCCCGCTTCCGGTCTTACCGCCCGACTGAGGGGGCTTCTGGCGGCGCTGGCGATCGCGTCGGCCGCGACGCTCGCCGCCCCCGCATCCGCGCAGCAGCCGACCAGCGTAAACCCGACCGCCAGCGCCGTGCAGGAGCAGCAGCTCCTCCAGGAGCTGCAGCAGGTCCAGGGCCGCGTCACCATTCCCGACGCCAAGTCCTCGGTGCTGATC
>JAEWEX010000472.1 GCA_023389135.1 Pseudomonadota bacterium
GGGTGACGCTGCCGCTCACCGTGCATGGTGTCATCTCCGGCGCGATCATCGTCTATCTGGGCTGCGTCGGCGCGGTCGTCACGCCGCTGCTCCTGGGCGGGCTGACGGAGAAGATGATCGGCACGCAGATCTATACCGACATGTTCCTGTTCTTCGACTTCGGCAAGACCTCGGCCATGGCGCTGCTGCTGCTGGCGTCGTCGTCGGTGGTGATCGTGCCGCTGCTGCTGATCCAGCGGCGCCTCGTGGCGCGCATGTCCGAGCGCGGGGAGGCCAGGAGATGAGCGGCGCGGGGCGGTTCGTGGTGCCGGGCTTCGCGATCCTGGTGCTGTGCTTCCTGGCGGCCCCGATCGTGATCGTGGCGGCGGCCTCGCTCAGCGCATCGGGCGACGTGCGCATCCCGTTCGGCCCGGTCAGCTTCGCGGCCTATGCGGAGTTCGTCACCAGCCCGAAATGGATCTCCGCCATCGGCATCAGCACGCTGGTGGCGCTGATCAGCGCGGCGATCACCACGGTCGTCGCGGTGATGGTGGCGGTGCCGCTCACGCGGGTGAACTTCCGCGGCCGTTCGGCGGTGGAGTTCAGCATCCTGTCGCCTCTGATCCTGCCGCATGCGGCGCTGGCGCTCGCGCTCTACAGCGTCGTCTACTCGTTCGGCGCGCTGGGCTCGTTCCGCGGCGTGCTGCTCGGGCACATCGTGGTCACGCTGCCCTTCGCCTTCGGGCCGGTGTTCGCGGCCATGCACCGCTACGACCGGGCGCTCGACGAGGCGGGGATGAGCCTCGGCGCCCGTCCGGGCACGGTCTTCCGCCGCATCACGGTGCCGGTGCTGCGGCCCGGCATCTCCGCGGGCTTCCTGTTCGCATTCATCATGTCGTTCGACGAAGTGACCGTCACGATGTTCCTCAAGGGGCCGCTGTTCACGACCCTGCCTGTCCAGATCTTCAGCGAGGTCCAGGAAGGCAGCGCGCGCATCGTTCCCGCCGTATCAACCAGCGTGATCCTCATAACGATCCTGTTCATCTTCGTGATCAACAGGATTGTCGGGCTCAACGTCTTCGTCGACCGGGAACACTCGTAGACCGGGAGATCCAGCAAGGGGAATCAAATGATAAACAGACGCAATACCTTGAAGCTCATCGCCGGCGCCGGCGCCATGTCCGCGCTCGGCGCTCCCGCGATCGTCCGCGCGCAGAGCCGCCAGCTCGTGTTCGGCACCTACGGCGCCGCCTCCAGCAAGGTCATCGGCGAATCCTTCGCGGCGGGCTTCACCAAGGCGACCGGAGTGCCGGTGGTGTTCGCCGACATGCCGAACCCGGCAACCGCGCTGGTCGCGGCCAAGGGCTCTGGCACCATCGACCTGGGCCTTTGCACCTATGTCGACGTGCCGCTGCTGGTGGAGGCGGAGGCGCTGGAGCAGATCGCGCCGGAGAAGCTGCCGCGCTTCGACCAGGTGCCCGAGCGCTACCGCCTCCAGGACAAGGACGGCCAGGTGGTCGGCGTCGGCTCCTATCTCGGCTGGCAGGGCGTGGCCTTCAACAAGAACGCCGCCCAGGCCTCCGACTTCGAGTCCTGGCAGAGCCTTGCCGACCCCAAGTGGAAGGACAAGCTCGCCGTCAACCGCCCGCAATGGGGCGCCGCGTACGATCTGACGATCTTCTCGCGCGTGTTCGGGAAGGATGAGAGCGACGTCACCGAGGCCGTCGAGCTCTATCGCCAGGTCGCGGCCAACGCCATCACCTCCTATACCTCGACCGCGCAGATGAACCAGCTTCTGACGCGCGGCGAGATCGCCGCCGGCCCGTACTACTCCCACCGCGTGCTGCAGATGCAGCGCGAGGGCAATCAGGACGTGGATTTCGTCATCCCCAAGGAGGGCGCGCTTTCGCTGCCGTTCGCCTTCGTCCCGGCCAAGGGCACCAAGCACCCGGACGAGGTCGTGGAGTTCCTGAAATACTCCATGACGCCGGAGCCCTACGAGATCGCGACCCGGCTCAGCCTGTCGCTGCCGGTGGACCCCAGCATCCCGATTCCCGCCGACTTCGAGAAGGAACTCGGCGCGCCGGTGTCCACCATACTCGACCAGATCTACGCGCCCGACTGGGGCGTCGTGTACCGGCACTGGCGCGAGCGCACCGCGATCTGCGAGCAGATCTTCGCGGCCAAGTGATCCAGGCCTCATGACCGCAGTACGGCCGCGGGCGCATCGCCGCCCGCAGCCGCCTTCGCGAGGGACGGGCGATGAAGGTGTTCGAACTCATCTCGGCCGCCATCGCCGCCGAGGGCTGCCGGACCGTGTTCGGCGTCGTGGGCGACGGCAACCTCGCCCTGTGGAGCGCCATCGCGCGCGACAGGCCGACCGCGCTTCGCCCAGCCTGGCACGAGGGCGCGGCCGTCGCCATGGCGGACGCATATGCCCGCTCCTGCGGCGAGGTGGGAGTGGCGACCGTTACTTGCGGCCCCGGACTGACCCACGCCGCGACGTCGCTGGTCACCGCCGTGCGGCATGGCTCGCCGCTCGTGCTGATCGCCGGGGACCTCGCCGCCGCCGAGATCGCGGGCAACCAGCAGCTGGACCAGCGCGGCTTCGCGCAGGCATGCGGCGCCCGCTTCGTCGCGATCACCCATGCCGGGCACGCGGCTGTCGTCCTGCGGGACGCGTTTCGCGAGGCCCGCGCCCGATCGTGCCCCGTGGTGATCTCGGTCCCCATGGACATTCAGGAGCTGGAGGTCGCAGGCGCCTATCGTCCTGCTGCGGACGAGGTGGTCTACAGCGTGACCGCCCCCGATCCGGCCGGCGTGGAGGCAGTTGCGGAACTGATCGCGGCGGCGGAGCGGCCCGTGATCGTCGCCGGCCGCGGCGCGCTGGGCGGCGG
>JAEWEX010000029.1 GCA_023389135.1 Pseudomonadota bacterium
TATTCGACCACATCTTCGGCCAGTTTCCCGCCGAGGTGATGGTCTACCCCACCGAGAACTATTATTACTTCAAATTCTATCATGGCGGCATGCGCTACGGCGGTAACTTCCGGCTGGACTCGGCCGACCGCGACCAGGGCAACGTCCACTTCGCCTACTTCTCCGAATACAACGTGTTTGGACAGCAGGACGTGTCTGAGCACCGGGTCTACAACGCGGAGCTGGGCGTCAGGGTCGAGCAGGCGGGAGACCTCGCCTACCGCGTCACCCGCGGCGACAAGACCGTCACCTTCCGCCTGAACGACCTGCGCCACGTGAAGCCGGCGCCGGAGATGGTGCGCGAGGAGGAGGACTATTTCGGCCCGGTGTTCGACGAGTCCGGCATCCAATTCTTCCTTCTGTGGAACCGGACGCAGGAGATGTTCCTCTATGTGCTGGACGAGAGCAGCGCGCCGGAAAGCCTCTTCGAGAGCGAGCATTCCGTCTCGATCCGCGTCGGGGCCCGCACCGGCTTCGCCTATTACCGGGACCGCTATCTCGACCGCTGGATCCTGATCGGCGTGCAGGCGCACGAATCCTCGATCAACAGCTACTACGACGGCCCGTTCGACCAGCTCCCCGACAACTTCATCGAAGGCGACGCCTTCCGCGACGCGCTGGTGAAGGTCTATCCCGAGGTCGAGGGCGGCATCGACCGCTGGGGCAATTCGGAGGACCTGACCGGCCGCGTGCTTGTCGATCCCTACACGTTCTATTCCAGCGACGAGGAACTCACCAGCTACGACGAATGCGCGGCGCAGGCTTCGACGCCGGACGAGTACTATCCCTGCTTCAATGTGGGGCAGACGCGCTGACGGCGGCGCTGTGCGGGCGCATGGGGCGGCCGGTCGCAGGCACCGCCGCGGTGGGATCGCAACACTATGCGCGGACGGCTCTGCAATTGCGGCGTCTTCCGCCAGTTCGGGGGCCTGCGGGGCACCTCGCGGGGATGCGACCGCCGATCAAGCAAGCGTAAGCATGGCGCGCCGCTGGCCGATGGACCGGCGTCGCTGCCGGCACGCGCCGGTTTGCGTGGTGCGGCGCATATTGCTCGTATACAATCTCCGCCATGGACCTCACCAGCGATACGCAGCAGCCACAGCCGGACCACTATCTTTCCAGCCAAGCCTACCGTGCGGTGTCGGAGTTGATCCGCAGCCGGCGGCTGCGGGGTGGCGAGATCATCGTGGAATCCAAGCTCGCCGAGGTGCTGGGCATCTCGCGCACGCCGCTCCGCGAGGCGCTGCAGCGGCTGGAGGGCGAGGGCCTGATCGTCAAGAATGCGTCGCGTTCGTTCGCGGTGCGACATGTGGACCTGTCGGAATACCTCCACAGCCTGAAAGTGCGTGAGTTGCTGGAAGCGGAGGCGGCCGCCCTGGCGGTGGGTCGCATCGGAAACGACGCAATGAAGGCTGTGCGGCGCGAGATCGGGGAACTGACCGCCGCCGCCACCTACCACACCGATGCCCATTGGCGCTCCGACGACAATCTCCACGATCTGTTTGCCAGCGCCTGCGGCAACCCCGTGATGGCGAACATGATCCGGTCGCTCAGGGTCACCACCCGACTGTTCGAGATCGCACGCCTGGCCGACCGGGTGGGCCCCGACAGCGAAGAGCACATGGAGATACTGGATGCGCTCGAAGCCGGCGACGCCCGCCGGGCGCGCAGGGCGGTCCAGGCCCATGTCAGGAGTCTGACCCGGCACGCGCTGCGCAGCATGGCGTGACGGCGCGGTCCTGCCGCACGGCGCATTTCCATGTTCACGGGCGGTGAAGCGGGTTCCATCTCGGGCTTAGGCGCCGCCCCGAAAGCGGGGCCCTGTCGGCTCGCCCGGTCAGACTGCCCGATCACGCTGCCGTCGGCGGGGGCCTGCGCCAGATGAGGGCGATGCCGCTGGCCGCAACGATCGCCCCGCCTGCCAGCGACCATGCGGATGGAACCTCGCCGAACGCGAAATAGCCGATCCCGACCGCCCAAAGGATCTGGCCGTAGCCCATGGGAGAAACGATCGCGGTGGGCGCGATGCGGAACGCCTGGATGAGCAAGAGCTGGCCTAGCGTGCCGAACGCGCCTCCCAGCAGCAGCCAGCCCACAGTCTCCTTCGGCAGCGGCCCCAGCACCCAGGGCAGGGCCAGGCTGGACCACATGGCGCCGAACAGCGCGACGTGGAACAGCAGCGTGAACGGCCCCTCCCGGCGGCCGGCGAGCCGCGTCACCACCTGGTAGCCGGCATTGGCGGTCGCCATGGCGAGCGGCAGCAGCAGGGCGAGGCTCATGGTCGATGGGTCCGGCCTCAGCGCCACCAGCACGCCGAGGAAGCCGACGCCGATGCAGGTCCAGTCCCGCGCGCTCGCGCGCTCGCCCAGCAGCGGGATCGCGAGCGCAGTTGCGATCAGTGGGGTGGAGAAGCTGATGGCATAGGTCTGCGCCATGGGAAGCTGCGTCAGCGCCAGCACGACGAATGCGGTGGCGGTGGCCAGAAGCGCGCCGCGCAGGATGTGCAGCCCGGGCTGGCTGGTGGGGAAAACGCGGGACATGCCGATCGCCGGCGCCAGCGCCGCGACCAGCAGCGCCTGCAGGACATAGCGCGCCCAGACCAGCAGCAGCACGTCGTGCTGGGCCGCCAGATGCTTGAGGATGCCGTCCATGGCGGTGAACCCGCCCACCGCCACCAGCATCATCACCGCGCCGGCCAGGTGGCGGTCGGTCGGGGCGGCGCTAGACAAGGGCGAGCAGCCGGCGGGGCGTTTCCACCAGCAGCAATCCGATCTCTGACTCCGAAAAGCCCTTCCGCCGCATCATGGGAACCACGGCGTCGATCATGTGGGCGTAGCCGTGGCCGCCCCAGCGGGCGAGGCGGGTCATGGTGCAGATGTCCTGCG
>JAEWEX010000032.1 GCA_023389135.1 Pseudomonadota bacterium
CCAGTACATCGCGACCCCCATCGGCGAGGTCCTGACCTTCACCGCGGCCCACACCTTCGACCGCTGGGGCCTCACCGTCGGCGGCGACGTCAAGTTCGTGTTCGAGAACGACGACGTGGCGGCCGGGACGCCCTCGCTGCCGGGCTACGAGGTCGCGAACGTGTTTGCGGAGTACAAGCCCCTTCAGCTTCCGAACCTGACGCTCCGGGCCGAGCTCAACAACATGTTCGACGAGACCTATGCCGACCGCGCCACATACGGCCAGGAGTTTTCCAACGTCATCCCGCTGCGGGAGCCGGGGCGCTCCTTCCTGCTCAGCGCCACGGTCAGGTACTGACGCGGCCCGACGGGACGCTCGCCGTGACGTCCCGCACATGGCGCTCCACCGCTGCGGCGAATGCCGGGTCGTTGATGTGATGCGGCACCCGTAGCAGCAGGCGGTCCGGGCCAGGCGCGAAATGGCGTTCCAGCGCGGCGAACAGCGCCGCGTTGGCGGCCGGGTCGTGGAACGCCCCGCCCGGCGCATCCAGCGCCGACAGGCCGCCTTCCGGCAGCAGCAGCCGAACCGGGCCGGCCGAGCGGTTGAGCTTGCCGGCCAGCCAGGCGGCGACGGCCTCCATCTCCTCGGCCGTGGTGCGCATCAGCGTCACATTGGCGTTGTGGACGTGGAACAGCCGGCCGCGATAGCGCTCCGGCACGGTCTCCGGCGCCCAGAAGTTGACCATGTCCAGCGCGCCGCACGAGCCGATCCACGGAATGCCGGTGCGGCCGACGGCGTCGAACCGCTCCGGCCCGGCGGTGCACACGCCGCCCAGCAGGTGATCCGCCGCCTCGGTGGTCGTGAGGTCGACCATGCATTCCAGCATGCCGGCCAGCGCCAGCGCCTCGAACGCCTTCCCGCCGGGCCCGTTGGCGTGGAACACCTGGCACTCGAAATCCGCCGCCAGACGCGCGGTCAGGTGCTGCACCGCGGGCGTGGTGACGCCGAACATGCTGATGCCAAGGGCCGGCTTCGCATCGACCGGCGCCGGCGCCGGGCGGGTCATCATCCCGGCCAGGGCGTGGGCCGCGTTGGCGAGGACGACGCGTGAAAGCCGGTTCAGCCCCGCTATGTCGGTCACGGGGAACATCATCGCGATGTCGTGGACGCCGACATAGGGGCCGACATCGCCGGCGGCGAGCGTGGACACCATGAGCTTCGGCACGCCGATGGGCAGGTCGCGCATGGCCGGCGCGACGATCGCCGTGCCGCCCGATCCGCCGAGGCCGATCATGCCGCCGATGTCGCCGCGTGCGGCCATGCAGCGCCGCAGCGCGACCGTCATGGCGCTTACCGCGACGCCGCGGTCGCCCGCCGCGAACACTGCGTCGCGCCCGTCGGGATGGAAGCCGGCGACCGTCTCGGCGGGGATGTCGGCCGCGGGATCGGAGGCCGCGGTCCCGACATCGACGGTGATCGCCATGAGGCCGGCCGCGCGCAGCAGCCCGGCGACGTAGCGGAGCTCCTCCGCCTTGGTGTCGAAGGTGCCGACGACATAGGCCGTGCCGGACATGGCGCGCGCCCCTCAGGCCCGCCGCGACTTGGCGACCCTGGCCGCGCCCTCGAAGGCGAAGCGGAAGGTGTCGCTCACGGTCTGGAACACCGCGTCGGCGTCGGCATCGTCCACCTCGTATTCCGCCCACCATTCGCCGAAGGTCACGTCGCCCTCGGTCACGGGTTTGAGGCGCATCTCGGCGACATAGTTCCGCACCGGCAGCGTCGCCTCCAGGATGCGGTAGCAGCAGGTGTGCTCGCGGTCCGACAGGGTCAGGAGCTCCTCGCGGATGCGCCCGCCGTCATGGGTCCAGAAATCGCGCACGCAGCCGATCTGGTCGGCGGGCCGGCCGCCCTCGATCTCGCTGCGGGAGAAGAACGGATGGTAGGCGGGCAGGGCGTTGAAGTCGCGCAGCACCCCCCACGCCTCGGCGAGGGGTACATCCATCACGGCGCTCACATAGACGCGTGCCATTTGCCGTCTCCTTCCCTTTCCGCGGGGACCCGCAGGCCCTTGAACGTCCTGATGTGCTCGACGATGGCGGTCTCCACCGGCAGGCGCTCGGCGCTGCTCGCCCCATAGAAGCCGTTGCAGTGCCGGCTGTGCTCGAGGATGAAGGCGACATCCTGCGGCGAGGAGATCGGGCCGCCATGGGCGATCACGATGACGTCCTTGCGGATGCGGCGGGCGGCCTCGGCCCAGTCGTCGATGAGCCGTGCGCAGTCGGCCAGGCTGCGGGCGGTGGTGGCGCCGATGGTGCCGCCGGTGGTGACGCCCATATGCGGCACGATCAGGTCGGCGCCCGCGCGCACCATCTCCTCGGCCTCGTCGGCGCTGAACACGTAGGGCGTGGTCAGCAGGTCGATCTCGTGCGCCTGGCGGATCATGTCGATCTCGCTGGAGAAGTTGATGCCGGTCTCCTCCAGGCTGACGCGGAAGGTGCCGTCGATGATGCCGACCGTCGGGAAGTTCTGCACGCCGGAGAATCCGAGCTCCTTCAGCTTCCTGAGGAAGACCGGCATGATCACGAAGGGGTCGGTGCCGTTGACGCCGGCGATCACGGGCGTCTTCCGCGCCACCGGCAGCACCTCGCCCGCCATCTCGACCACGATGTCGTTGGCGTTGCCATAGGCCAGCAGCCCCGCCGAGGAGGCGCGCCCGGCCATCCGGTAGCGGCCGGAATTGTAGACGATGATCAGGTCGATCCCGCCGGCCTCCTCGCATTTGGCGGAGATGCCGGTGCCGGCGCCGCCGCCGATGATCGGCTCACCGCGCCGGATCATCTCGTGAAAGCGCTCCATTATGGCTTGGCGTTCAAACCGGGGCATGTCGACCTTCCTTGATGGTGCGGGGAGCGGGCACCGCCGCTGCGCGCCGCTGCTGCAGCACATGATTGAGTTGCCCCACCACGCCGCGGCGGAACACGAGCACGCACAGGATGAACACGAGGCCGATGACGATCGTGACCCAGGCGCCCAGCGCGTCGAAATAGTGGTGCAGGGACGAAATCAGCACCGCGCCGATGGCCGGGCCGAACACCGAGTTCATGCCGCCCAGCAGGGTCATCAGGATCACCTCGCCGGACATGTGCCAGTGGGCGTCCGTCAGCGCGGCGAGCTGGAACACGATGCATTTCAGCGAGCCGGCCAGCCCCGACAGACCCGCCGACAGGGCGAAGGCCAGGATCTTGTAGCGGTCGACCGCATATCCCAGCGACCGGGCCCGCGGCTCGTGCTCGCGGATCGCGCGCAACACCTCGCCGAACGGCGAATGCACGATGCGGTTGACCATCCACAGCGCGCCGGCGAAGCAGGCCAGCACGACGAAGTAGAGATTGAAGTCGCTGGAGAGATCGACGAGGCCCAGCAGCACGCCGCGCGGGATCTGCTGCATGCCGTCCTCCGCGCCGGTGAACTCGGCCTGGAGGAACAGGAAGTACACCATCTGCGCCAGCGCCAGCGTGATCATGGCGAGGTAGACGCCCTGGCGCCGGATCGCCAGCGCGCCGAAGGCGGCCCCCAGCGCCGCGGCGGCGAGCACGCCGGCCAGGATGCCGATCTCCGGGGGCAGGCCGAGCTCGCGCAGCGCGTAGCCCGTGACATAGGCGGAGCCGCCGAAGAACGCCGCGTGGCCGAAGGACAGGATGCCGGCATGGCCGAGCAGGATGTTGTAGCCGCATGCGAACAGCGCGAAGCACATCACCTTCATCGCGAACACCGGATAGACGACGTGCGGGACGAACGGCACCGCCACCAGCAGCGCGAACACGACCACCATGACGATGCGGCGGGCGGCGGGCGACATCAGCCCTCCTCCCGGCCGAACAGGCCGGCGGGCCGCAGCAGCAGGATCAGCGCCATGGCGAGGAAGACGACCGTGGTGGACGCCTCCGAATAGTAGACCTTGGTCAGGCCCTCCACCACGCCGAGCCCGAGGCCGGTCATGGCCGCCCCGAAGATCGAGCCGAGGCCGCCGATGACCACGATGGCGAAGACGATGATGACGAGGTCGGAGCCCATGGACGGGTAGACGTGCTGGATCGGCGCCGCCAGCACGCCGGCGAAGGCGGCGAGGCCGACGCCCGCGCCGTAGGTCAGCGTCAGGAGCAGCGGAACGTTGATGCCGAAGGACTGGGTGAGCTCCGGCTTCTCGGTGGCGGCGCGCAGCCAGGCGCCGACCTGGGTGCGCTCGACCACGAACCAGGTGACGATGCACACCGCCAGCGCAGCGGCGATCACGAAGGCGCGGTAGATCGGCAGCACCATGAAGCCGAGGTTCCACACGCCGCGCAGCTCCGGCGGCGTCGGGAACGGCTGGCCCGAGGAGCCGAACGCGACCCGGAAGCCGCCCTCCAGCACCAGCACGAGGCCGAAGGTGAGCAGCAGCCCGTAGAGCGGGTCGAGCCCGTAGATGCGCCGCAGCAGCAGCCGCTCGAACACGACGCCGAACAGGCCGACGACCAGCGGGGACACGATGAGGAGCGGCCAGTAGCCGACGCCCAGGCGGCTGCCGATGATGTAGGCGACGAAGGCGCCCGCCATGAACAGCGCGCCATGGGCGAAGTTCACGATCCGCAGCAGGCCGAAGATGATGGCGAGCCCGAGGCTCAGCACCGCGTAGAAGGCGCCGTTGACGAGGCCGAGCATGATCTGGCCCAGGAACGCCTGGATCGGAACGCCGAAGATGTCCATGTCCCGCCCGCCTCCTGCCGGTCGCGCCCGGACCGCGCAGGGGAACCTGGCCCGAAGGTCGAAAAAGGGCTCCGGCCGGCCCCCCTGCCGGCCGGAGCAGGGAAGGTTACTTCTTCACCAGCTCGCAGGTGCTCTGCTCGAGCGGCTGGAACGCCTGCGCGGCGGGAATGGTGGCCACCGGCTTCAGGTAGTCCCAGTCGTACTTGGACTCCTCCGGCGACTTGACCTCCCACAGATACATGTCGTGCACCATGCGGCCGTCGACGCGGATCGAGCCGTCCTTGGCGAAGAAGTCGTTGATCGGCATCTCGCGCATCTTGGCGGAGACCTTGTCGGGGTCGTCGGTGCCGGCCGCCTCGACCGCGCGCAGGTAGTGCATGGTGGAGGAATAGTCCGCGGCCTGGGCCATGTTGGGCATCTTGCCGGCGCGCTCATAGAAGCGCTTGGCGAACTCGCGGGTCTCGTCGTTCATGTCCCAGTACCAGGCGTTGGTCAGGAGCAGGCCCTGGGCGGTCTCCAGGCCGAGCGAGTGGACATCCTCGATCCACAGCAGCAGGGCGGCAAGCTTCTGCTTCTCGGTGGCGCCGAACTCGGCCGCCGCCTTGATGGCGTTGACCGCGTCGGCGCCGGTGGAGGCGACGCCGATGATCTTGGCCTGGGAGGCCTGCGCCTGGAGGATGTAGGACGAGAAGTCGGTGGTCGCGAGCGGGTGGCGGGCGGCGCCGACGACCCGGCCCTTGTTGTCGCGCACGACGTTGGAGACCTGCTGCTCCAGCCCGATGCCGAAGGCGAAGTCCACCGTCAGGAAGAACCAGGTGTCGCCGCCGTTCTCCACCACCGCCTTGCCGGTGCCGTGCGCCAGCGAATAGGCGTCGTAGGCGTAGTGGACGGCATAGGGCGAGCACAGCTCGTTGGTGATGCCCATGTTGGAGGCGCCGTTGACGATGACGTGGCGCTTCTTCTCCTTGGCCACGGAGGCGACCGCGCGCGCCACCCCGGAATTGGCCAGGTCGTTGATCATGTCGACGCCGCCGGTGTCGAACCATTCGCGGGCCTTGGCCGCGCCGACGTCGGGCTTGTTCAGGTGATCGGCGAACACCACGTCGATCTTCTTGCCGAGCACGGTTCCGCCCATGTCCTCGGCGGCCATGCGCACCGCCTCGACGGCGCCCTTGCCGGACAGGTCGTTGTAGATGCCCGACATGTCGGCGAGCACGCCGATGCGCACCACGTCGTCGGAGACCTGGGCCGTGGCTGGCGCTGCCGCGACGGCAAGAAGCGCGCAGGCGGCAACGGAATATTTGAGACGCTTGGCCATGCTGTCCTCCCCATATGTTTCAAGCATGTTATTATTGGGGTCCACATTAGCGGCGACGCAGGCCCCTGATCCATGGCTGGTTCCCACGAAAATCTATCTGAAACCCACATAGTGGGGGACGACACACGCCAGCTCGCGGTGCGGGCGGAGGATTGCCCGGCGCTGGCGCAGCGGCATATCTCGCATGTGGGCGTCGGCGACGCGGCCGCGCCCTACCGGATCGTGCGCACCAGGCTCAGCGGAACCTACGTCCATGCCAGCCTGGGCGGGGAGGGGCGCATCCTGCTGGACGGGCGCTGGCGGCCCCACCGGGCGGGCATGGTCTCGCTTGCGCCCGCCCATGTGCTGCACGCCTTCCACGCCATCCCGTCGCGACGCTGGCAGTATTGCTGGGTGCGCTACCAGCCGACCTCGCCGCGCTCGTCCATCGGCTTCATCTCGCCGGTGATGGCGCGGTTCGACGCCGAGGCGCTCAAGCACGCGATCCTCGGGCTCCACCGCGAGGTCCAGACCGGCGGCAACACCGGCTCGGCGACGCTGTGGCTCGACGTGATCGAGCATTACGTCACGCGGTTCGCCGAGCCGCTGCAGCGCGAGGACCGGCTCAGGGCGGTGTGGAATGCGGTGCAGTCGGAGCTGGACCGGCCATGGACCGTGGAGACGCTGGCCAGGCTCGCCAACATCAGCGGCGAGCATCTGCGGCGGCTGTGCCAGCGCAGCCTGGGCCGCAGCCCGATGCAGCAGCTCGCCTCGCTGCGCATCCAGCACGCCGCCCACAGGCTGGCCACCACGGACGAGAAGATCGAGGAGATCGCGCGCCGGGTCGGCTACCAGAACCCGTTCGCCTTCTCCAACACCTTCAAGCGCATGACCGGGTTCCGCCCGTCGCAGTTCCGCCAGAGCGGCGCCCGCGAGGGCTCAGACGCCTAGCAGCCCGGACACGCGCTCGAACTGCTCCGACAGGCGGGCATTGTCGAAGGCCTCGACGATGCGGCCGCGGTCCATGACGTAGTGGCGGTCGGCCACGGTGGCGGCGAAGCGCACGTTCTGCTCCACCATCAGGATAGTGAAGCCCTGCTCCTTGAGCCGGCGGATCACCACGCCGATCTGCGCCACCACCACCGGCGCCAGCCCCTCGGTGGGCTCGTCCAGCAGCAGCAGCCGCGCGCCGGTGCGCAGGATGCGGCCGATGGCCAGCATCTGCTGCTCGCCGCCGGACAGCTTGGTGCCCGGGCTCGTCAGCCGCTCGCGCAGGTTGGGGAACAGGTCGAGGACCTCGTCCTCGCTCATGCCGCCGGGGCGGATTTCCGGCGGCAGCCGCAGGTTTTCCGCCACGTCCAGCGTGGCGTAGATGCCGCGGTCCTCTGGGCAGAAGGCGACGCCGAGCCGCGGGATCCGGTGCGGCGCGAGGCCGACCGTCTCGGCGCCCTCGATGCGGATCGAGCCCTCGCGGCGGACCATGCCCATGACGGATTTGAGGGTGGTGGACTTGCCGGCGCCGTTGCGCCCCAGCAGCGTGACGAGCTCGCCCGGGCGGACGGCCAGTTCAACCCCGTGCAGCACGTGGCTCGGCCCGTACCAGGCATGCAGGTTGCGGATGTCGAGCAGCGCGTCATGCATGGCCGGCGGCTCCGATATAGGCCTCGACGACCCGCGGGTCCTTCGACACGGTCGCGTAGTCCCCCTCGGCCAGCACCTCGCCGCGGGCGAGCACGGTGATGCGGTCGCACAGCTCGGCCACGATCCCCAGATTGTGCTCCACCATCAGCACCGTGCGCCCCCGGGCGGCGGTGCGGATCAGCGCGGTGATGCGGCCGACGTCCTCGTGGCCCATGCCGGCGGTGGGTTCGTCGAGCAGCATCACCTCCGGCTCCAGCGCCAGGGTGGTGGCAAGCTCCAGCGCGCGCTTGCGGCCGTAGGCGAGCTCGCCGGCGGGCGTGTCCGCGAACTCGTCGAGGCCGACATCGGCGATCAGTTCGCGCGCCCGCGGCTCCAGCTCCGCCAGGACCGCGCTGGAACGCCAGAAGTCGTAGGAGCCGCCGCGGCGGCGCTGCAGCGCCAGCCGCACATTCTCGATCACCGTCAGGTTGTTGAACACCGCCGAGATCTGGAAGGAGCGGACCACGCCGAGGCGGGCCACCGCGTCAGGGCTCTGGCCGGTGATGTCGCGGCCGTTGAGCTGGATCGCGCCTGCCGTCGGCTCCAGGAATTTCGTGAGAAGATTGAAGCATGTGGTCTTGCCGGCCCCGTTGGGGCCGATCAAGGCATGAACCGATCCGCGGCGCACCGCGAAAGACACGTTGGAAACGGCCCTGAAGCCGCTGAATTCCTTCACCAATCCTTCGGCTTTAAGCACAGTGTCCATGGCCCGCCCCGACAATCCTGCAACAAGACGCTGAAATCTTTCCAGCGGTGCACATTAGACGGTTGTTTGCGGCTGCCAAGCGGCAAGCATCATCGCGTCCGCGCCAAGCTGTTTTTCTCGGGCGCGGTCCGCCGGCCCCGGCGCGATGGCGCGCCCGGGCTGCCGGTGATAACCTTCCACCAGACTGCAGGGCGTCCGGGTTTCGTGACTGGTTCGTTTCGCACCGACGGTGGGAGGGTTCCATGAGCGTGCAGGATCTGCTTGACCGGCTGGAGGAACTGCTCGGCCGGCTGGAGGACGCCGAGGCGTTCGCCGAGCTGTGGGAGCGCATCCGCAACCTGCGCGACGGCATCACGCCGGACGGGCCGCCCGATCCTTCCGAGCTGTGGCGGCTGTGCGGCGACATCCTCCGCAAGCTCGCCGAGGAGGCGCCGCTGCCCGACGCGGCGAAGAAGCTGCTCTCCAGGATCATCGACGCCATCGAGGCGACGATGGAAAGCAATGTCGGCCTGACGCTCCACACGCTGTGCGGCAGGTATTTCGACTGGCGCAGGAACGGGTTCTCGCACGAGGAGGCCGCCGACCAGGTCAGCCTGGACCCGCTGATCCGGCAGTGGCTGCTGTTCAAGTGGCTGTCGGGAAGCTGCGGCAAGCCCGATGCGCCGGATGCGCCGGATGCGCCAGAGCCGGAGGCCGACGATCCGCCCTCCGCGTCGCCCGGGCCGGTCATCGGCGTCCGGACGGGGCCGCCCTGGGACTTCCGCGATCACGAATGTTGCGCGCCGCCGCCGGCCGGACGCGGCGGCGGCGCCGTGCCTCCGACGATCTCCGCGTCCGCGCCGGTCTGGACCGCGCCGCCTGCGGGCGCCGGCTTCGCCGGCAAGCTGCTGGCCATCAGCGTGATCGCGAAGCATCCCTGCGGAACCGGATGCACGGTGCATGCCTGGCTCCGCGCCAACGGGCGGTCGATCAGGATGGAGCGCTCGCCATGGGACGGCCGCGGCGGCTTCAGGCTGAGGCGCAGGGGCGAGTGGAACGAGGCCACCGCCACGGCGGACATCGAGCTGCACGCCACCGGCGAGGTCGTGCTGATCGCCGTCGCGCGCTCGCGCTGCGCCACCAGGGCGATGCGGCAGTTCCGCTTCACCGTGCCCTGAGCGACGGGAGATCGCGCCTTACCCCGCATCCTCGACATTGATGCGGCGGAAGGCGGCCTGGGTGAAGGAGTAGGCGGAGAAGGCAAGCAGCCCCGCGCCCATGGCGGCCAGCAGCCAGCCGCCTGCCGGCAGCGACTGGACATATTCCAGCGCGGCGCGGCTGTCGGGCGCGCCGCCGCCGCCATCCGCCGACGCGGCGCGCAGCGCGAACAGGAAGGCGACCGTCAGGAACACCGCGCCGCGCGCCATCAGCCCGGCCTTGGCGACCGGGTGGATGACTCGCATGGCGCGGGGGCTGGCCTCGATGTGGTCGGCATATTTCTCGCGCAGCGCCTTGATGACATGGGCCGCGGCGGCGCCAGCCAGCACCAGCGCGAGGGCGGCCGACGCCCACCTTGTGCCGACGAGGCCGGCCAGCGTCTGCGCGAAGCCGCCGCCGTCGCCGCCGCCTGCGCCGCGGGACAGCGAAAACGCGTAGGCGGCGAGCGTCAGATAGGTCAGCCCGCTGACGGCGAGGCCGCCACGCACCGCGACGCCCTTGGCGCCGTGGCCGTGGTCGTCGGTGTCGAACCCTGCCTGCACCAGACGCCACAGCGCATAGAAAACGAGGCCGGCGATGAGAAGATAGGCAAGGGCGCTGCCCGGGCCGCTGCCCAGCAGCACGCCCAGCGCGTCGCGCGAGCCCATGGCCTGCCCGCTGCCGATGGCCGCCAGCGCAGCGAAATAGCCGATCACCAGATAGATCAGCCCGCGCGCCGCATACCCTGCCCGTGCGAGGGGGCGGAACCAGTCGCGTGCGTTGCGGACCATGAGGCTTCCCCTGAAATGCAATGGACGTCGTGGTCGCAATGCGCCGGCGGCGCGGTCGGTTCCGCCGCCCGTTCGCCGAGGTGAGACGCGTCGGTCCCGCGCGAGTGGACGGCCATACGGAATTGGTGTTGACTGCCCATGGTCTGTTTCTTGCTTCATCGGATCGGAGCGCCACCGTCCGCGCGCGTGTCGTGCGCATCCGGGGATTGCGATGGACTTCCGTCAGATCCGCTACTTCGTCTCGGTGGCCCAGAGCGGGAGCTTTTCCAGGGCTTCCATGGAGCTGCGCATCGCGCAGCCGGCGCTGAGCAGCCAGATCGCGGCGCTGGAGGCGGAGCTGGAGGCCCAGCTGTTCGTGCGCCACAGCCGCGGCGTGGACATGACCGCCGCCGG
>JAEWEX010000056.1 GCA_023389135.1 Pseudomonadota bacterium
GCGCAAGAGCCACGAACGGGACGGGGCGAAGGAGCGAGCGAGGCGAGGTCATGGTCGGCGGGATCTCCCGTGCTGTCGGTGGCCGGATCGGCGGCCCCGAGCCTAGTGGCGGCGGCCGGCGCGCACAATGTCGCCTGCGGGGCCGCGGCCACGCATCGTGTCGCGGGCCGGCCCGGGGCCATGGCCCGCGCGCATTGACCTTGCGGGCAGGCATCGGCACCTTGAGCCCGATCCGGCGCATCTCCACCCCCGCGCCGGCCGAGGCGAACATGGCGAAGAAGAAGAAGGCCGAGCGCACGATCGAGCGTTCGCGCGGCGTGGCGGACGTGGCCGAGGCGCGTGCGTGGCTGGCGGCGCGGGGCATCGAGGAGATCGAGTGCCTGGTGCCGGACCAGGCGGGCGTCGCCCGCGGCAAGATCATGCCGGTGCAGAAGTTCTTCGCAAATCCCTCCATGGCGCTGCCGAGCGCGATCTTCCAGCAGACCATCTCCGGCGAGTATCCGGAGGACGAGATCATCTGGCGGCAGAACCCCACCGACAGCGACGTGGTGCTGGAGCCCGATTTCTCGACGCTGTGCGCCGTGCCCTGGGCGTCGGACCCGACCGCGCAGATCATCCACGACACCTACCACCAGGACGGCCGTCCCGTGGACGTCGCTCCCCGCCAGGTGCTGCGGCGGGTGGCGGAACTGTATCACCATCGCGGCTGGTCGCCGGTGGTGGCGCCCGAGATCGAGTTCTATCTCGTCAAGCCCAACACGGATCCCGACTACCCGCTGGAACCGCCCATCGGGCGCTCCGGCCGGCCCGAAATCGGGCGCCAGTCCTATTCGATCTCGGCGGTGAACGAGTTCGACGACCTGTTCGAGGACATCTACGACTTCTCGGAAGCGCAGGGCCTGGAGATCGACACCCTGATCCACGAGGAGGGCGCAGCGCAGATGGAGATCAACCTGCTGCACGGCGCGCCTCTGACGCTCGCCGACCAGGTGTTCCTGTTCAAGCGCACGATCCGGGAGGCGGCGCTCAAGCACAAGATCTACGCGACCTTCATGGCCAAGCCCATCGCCAACGAACCGGGCTCCGCCATGCACATCCACCAGTCGGTGGTGGACCGCGACACCGGGCGCAACATCTTCTCCGACAAGGACGGCAAGCCGACGTCGGAATTCTTCGCCTACATCGCCGGCCAGCAGAAATACCTTCCGTCCGTGATGTGCATCCTGGCGCCCTATGTGAACTCCTATCGGCGGCTGACACGCACCTCCACCGCACCGATCAATGTCGCCTGGGGCTATGACAACCGCACCACCGGCATCCGCATCCCGCCGTCGAGCCCTGCCGGCCGGCGGGTGGAAAACCGGGTGCCGTCGTCCGATTCCAATCCCTATCTCGCCATCGCCGTTTCGCTCGCCTGCGGCTATCTCGGCATGGTGGAGGGCCTGTCGCCGACCGAACCCGTGGAGACCTCGGCGCTGGAGCTGGATTTCGACCTGCCGCGGGGACTGCTCGAGGCGGTTGCGGCGTTCGAGGAATCCGACGCGCTGACCGACGTGCTGGGCCGGGGTTTCGTTGACACCTATGCGGCGATCAAGCGGGCCGAGTTCGAGACCTTCATGCGGGTGATCAGCCCCTGGGAGCGGGAGTACCTGTTGCTGAACGTGTGAGCATTGCCTCCACTGCTATCGGATGCTATCATCCATCCTGGCCCAGCTTCTTGTCCGTGACGTTCCCCGCGATATCGTCGAGGCGCTCAAGCGCCGCGCGGGCGAGCGCGGTCGCAGCGCCGAGGCGGAGCACCGGCAGATCCTCGAGGATGCGCTGCGTGCGGGCCGTATGGGCTTTCGTGACAGGGCGGCCAAGCTGCGGGCAGCGACAGCCGGTCGCGACCTGGGTGACAGCGCCGAGATCATTCGGGACGAGCGTGACCGGCGGTGACGCTGGTCATCGATGCGTCCGTCGCCCTGAAATGGGTGCTGGCGGAAGACGGCTCCTCCGCGGCGGACCTTCTTCTGGATCAAGAACTGATCGCGCCCGAACTCTGGATGATCGAGGCGGCCAATGCGCTCTGGCGGCGGGTGTCGCGGGGCGCGCTCACCGCGCCGGAAGCGGAGGAGCGGCTTCTGGAACTGTCCAACGCTCCTGTCGCCTCGATTCCGATCACGGATGACATCTTCGCGGCCGCAGGCCTGTCCTCTTCAATGGACCATCCGGTCTACGACTGCCTCTACATCGCGCTGGCGCAGCGTGAGAACACGACCCTGATCACAGCCGACACACGCCTTTTCAACAAGGCTCAGAGGTATCAAAACCTCGCGCCGGTGGTTCGTCTTCTGGGCTCCTGAGGCCCATGTCGCCCGCAACCTGGTACCACGCGACCACGCCTGCTCCCCCGGCCTTCCCGCCGCTCGACGGCGATGTCCGCGCCGATGTCTGCATCGTCGGCGCGGGACTGACGGGTCTGGGCGCGGCGCTGGCGCTGGCCGGGCGCGGCGTCCGCGTGGTCATGCTGGAAGCGGCATCGGTCGGGCTCGGCGCCTCCGGCCGGAACGGCGGCCAGGTCCATTCGGGCCAGCGGCGCGACCAGTTCTGGCTAGAGTCCCGGCTGGGGCGCGACGACGCGATGGCCCTGTGGCGCATGGCCGAGGACGCCAAGGCCGACCTTCACCGGCTGATGGCCGCTCACGGCATCGACTGCCACTGGCGGCCGGGCCTGATCGAGGCCGAGCACAAGCCGCGCCATGTGGAGGCCGCGCGGCTTCATGTCGAGGCGATGGGCGAGCGCTACGGCTATGACGGCCTTGAATTTCTGGACCGCGAGGCGCTGCGGGCGCTTGTCGCCTCCCCCGACTACCATGGCGGGGCCATCGACCGCGGGGCCGGTCATCTCGACCCGCTGAAGCTGGTGCGGGGCCTTGCACGCGCGGCGGCGGCGGCAGGCGTGGCGCTCCATGAGGACACACCGGTGACGCAGCTCGCCCCCGGCGCTCCCGCCAGGGTCTCGACGCCGCGCGGCGCCGTCACCGCCGATCACGTCATCCTGGCCGGCGATGCGCTGATGACCGGGCTCGCGCCGGAGATCGACAGGCGCACGCTTCCCATCGCCTCCACCGTCGCCGTAACCGAACCGCTGGGGGCGCGGCTGCGCGCGATCCTCACCTCCGACGCGGCGGTCTCGGACAGCCGTTTCGTGGTCAACTACTTCCGCCCGACGCCCGACGGACGGCTGCTGTTCGGCGGCGGCGAGAGCTATTCGACCAGGCCCGTGGCCGATCCCGGACGGTTGGTGCGGGCGGCCATGTCGCGCGTGCTGCCGCAACTGGCGGATGTCCGCTTCGAACACGCCTGGAGCGGCCTCGTCGGCATCACCCGCAGCCGGCTCCCGGTGGTGCGGCGGCTCGCGCCCGGCATCTCGGCCGCCGCCGGCTATTCCGGGCACGGGCTCGCGCTCGCGCCCTATTTCGGACGGCTGCTCGGCGAGGCGGTGGCCGCGCGGCCCGCGGCGCTGGACGTGCTGGAACGGCTGCCGGTCCCGGCCTTCCCCGGAGGACCGGCGCTGAGGCGCCCGCTGCTGTGGGCGGCCATGACCTGGTACGCCCTGCGCGACCGGCTGTAGCTCCAAGGCCCTGAAAACGCGCCGGAAATGACCGAACCCTGCACCTCGCGTTCAGGCCGGGTTCAGGCGCTCGGGCCCATGGTCGCGTCACTGAATTGGACCACGGGCGCCCCGACGGCGCCGGATGCAGGGAGACCAGCCATGACGACTTCCAGGATTCTTCGCGGCGCCATTGCGGCGCTGGCGCTCGGCGCCATGACGGTCACGGCGCTGGCGCCCTCGACCGCAGAGGCGGCAGAGGGCCGCAACCGCGCCGCCGCCGTCGGCGCCATTGCCGGCGCCGCCATCACGCTGGGCATCCTCGGCGCCACGCAGCAGGGCCGCGCGGCCCCGGTGTACACCGTCGCGCCGCGGTTTCACGGCCGTCCGGGCGGCGCCTGGCGCGAGACCCCGCGCGTGGCGATCCAGGCCTGCCGCCAGGGCGTGCGCCAGGCGGTTCGCCAGCAGGGCGGGCGCGACATCCGCGTCGGCCGCGCCGAGGCGGTGCGTCCCGCCCGCGGCGGCCACATCGTGCAGGTGCGCATGACGGCGGACTATGGCCGCTTCCAGCGCACGGGAACCGTCA
>JAEWEX010000074.1 GCA_023389135.1 Pseudomonadota bacterium
GACGCGGCCTACGAATACCTCAACCTCTACTATTCCGACGAATTCCAGTTGCTGCGCATGCGCGACGGCGGGCTCGCCAGCCCCTCCCCGGCGGCATGGGAAGCCCTGCCCGACAGCGAAGAAGAAGCCATGGACCTGACCGCCAAGGACTTCGACAAGCTGGTCGACTTCGACTGGCGCGTGGTGGGCGCGAACCGTCCGGCATGGATGGAGCGCTGGCAGCGCGAGATCCGCTAAGGCGACCGACAGCCGATGGTCCCGGTCCGGCATGCCCGGACCGGGGCCGGCCAGCCCGCGGGCGGCATCGACAGGAAAACGAGGCAGGCCATGGCGTTGGCGACGGCGATCGTCGATCGGGAGCAGCATGCCGGGCACGACGCGCCCCGCGAGGATCCGATCCTGCGCATGGAGCGGGTCAACAAGACCTTCCAGAAGCAGCATGTGCTCCAGGATCTCGACCTGGAGATCGGGCGCGGCGAGTTCCTGACGCTGCTGGGCCCCTCCGGCTGCGGCAAGAGCACCACCCTCAACATCGTCGCCGGGCTGCTCGCCCCGGACGACGGCCGCGTGTTCCTGCGCGGCACGCTCGCCAACACGCTGGCCCCGCAGCGGCGCCGGCTCGGCATGGTGTTCCAGTCCTGGGCGCTGTTCCCGCACATGACGGTGTTCGACAACATCGCCTACGGCCTGAGAATGCAGGGCGAGCGCGACCAGGCCACGCTGCGCCGCAAGGTCGGCGAGATGCTGGAGCTGGTGCGGCTGCCGGCGGCCGAGCACAAGTTCCCCTCCCAGCTCTCCGGCGGCATGCAGCAGCGGGTGGCGCTCGCGCGCGCGCTGGTGACGGAGCCCGACCTGCTGCTGCTGGACGAGCCGCTGTCCAACCTGGACGCCGCCCTGCGCAAGGAAATGCAGGTCGAGCTCAAGCACATCCACGAGCGGCTCAAGGTCTCCACCCTGCTGGTGACACACAGCCAGGAAGAGGCGCTGGTGATGTCCGACCGCATCGCGGTGATGCGCGGCGGCCGGATCGAGCGCATCGACGCGCCGCACGCCATCTATTCCGATCCGCGCACCAGCTTCGTGTGCACCTTCATCGGCGACGCAAACGTCATGACCGGCACCGTCTCGGCGCGCAACGGCGCCACCACGCGGGTCAGCGCGGGCGGCCTGGAATTCACCGCCCCCGCCTTCGACGGCTGGCGCGAGGGCGAGACCGTCACCTTCGCGCTCAGGCCCGAGGCGCTGGCCATCGGACCGCAGGCCGCCTCGCACACCAACGCCTGGACCGGCGACGTCACCGACCAGATCTTCAAGGGCAGCAACGTCACCTACGAGGTCAATGCCGGCGGGCAGAGGCTGACGGTGTTCGCGCTGCCGCAGGCGGCCGGCGGGCGGCTGTTCCGGCGCGGCGAGCAGGTCACGCTGGGCTTCGCGCCCGACAGCGTCATCCCGCTGGAGCGCGGCGGGGCGGCGGCGTGAGCGCGGCATTCGCCCCGCAGGCGCGCGAGCGGCGACGGGTCTCCGCCCGGCTCGGCTGGCTCCTGTTCCTGCTGCCGCTGCTGGCGCTGCTGGTGATCTTCTTCATCGTCCCGCTGTTCGAGCTGCTGCGGCTCAGCTTCCAGGAGCACACCGGCGGGCCGCGCAGCCCCGACGCGCCGTTCACGCTGGCCAACTACGCGAAGATCCTGGGCGACCCCTTCTACTGGCAGATGATGGGAAATTCGCTGCAGGTGGCGCTGTATTCCACCATCGCCTCGCTGGTGATCGGCTATGCGGTCGCGTTCTACCTGACGCGCTCGCGCGGCTGGGAGCGCACGCTGATCGCGGTGGCGTGCCTGCTGCCGATCTTCGTCAACGTCATCGTCGGCATCCTGGGCTGGTACATCCTGATGCTGCCGTTCGGCGTGTTCCAGCAGGCGCTGGCGGCGCTCGGGCTGGTGGAGGGGCCGCTGCGCTGGCTCAGGAGCTTCTGGGCGCTGGTCGCGGTGCTCACCTACGAGCACCTGCCCTTCGCCATCCTGATCCTCGCCTCCAGCCTCCAGAACGTCCCGGCCGACAAGATCGCGGCGGCCCGCATCCTCGGCGCGCCGACCTGGCGGATCGTGTGGACCATCATGCTGCCGCTGACCATGCCCGGCATCGTTGCGAGCGCGATCCTTGTCTTCTCGCTCAGCGTCTCGTCCTACCTGGTGCCGATCCTGATCGCGGGACCGAGGGCGCAGGTGATCCCGCTGTCGATCTTCTCCTTCGCCTCGGACCTGCTGAACTGGAACATGGCCGGCGCGCTCGCCTTCTTCCTGCTGGTGGTGGTGGCGTTCATCACCTACGGCTTCCTGGTCGTGACCAACCGCCTCACCCGCCGCGGGCAGTGGGAGATGGTGTGATGCTGGCGCTGCGCATCTTCGTCTACGTCATCGTGTTCCTGATGGTCGCGCCGGTGCTGATCAGCCTGCCGGTGGCGCTGACCTCGGCCAGCATCATCCGCTTTCCGCCGGAGGGGCTGAGCCTGCAGTGGTTCGCCGCCATCTTCCGCGACGGGCCGCTGATCGACGCCATCCTGCGCAGCTTCTTCCTGGCGGTGATCGCGGCCATGACGGCGGTGGCGATCAGCCTGCCCTGCGCCTTCGCCATCGAGCGCGGCCGGCTCGCCGGCCGCAACGCCATCGAGACCCTGATCACCAGCCCGCGCATGATCCCGCAGATCGTGCTGGTGCTGGGGCTGCTGGTCTATTTCGAGCGCATGGGCGTGGCGGAGACCTTCGCCGGCCTCGTCATCGCGCATCTCGTGATCTCGATCCCGTTCGCGTTCCGCACCGTGCTGGTCAGCGTCGCGTCGCTGGACCGGCGGCTGGAGTGGAGCAGCGCCATCCTGGGCGCCGGGCCGGGCTCGACCTTCGCGCGGATCATCGTGCCGCAGATCAAGACCGGCATGATCGCGGCGTTCATCTTCACCTTCATCCTGTCCTTCAACAACGTCACCATGGCGCTGTTCCTGTCCAACATCGGCGAGCGGACGCTGCCGGTGGAGATGTTCCAGCGCATGTATGTGGGCGGCATGACGCCGGCGATCCCGGCGATCTCGTTCGTTCTGGCGCTGGCCGGGGTCGTCATGTTCATCGTGCTGGACCGCACCATCGGCGTGTTCAAGTACCTGTCCGGCAGCGAGTGACCATGGCGGCGGACCCCATCGTCTCGGTTGCCGTCTACACGGCGACGCTGCCGCTGGC
Organism: Pseudomonadota bacterium; assembly: GCA_023389135.1. Lineage (GTDB taxonomy): Bacteria > Pseudomonadota > Alphaproteobacteria > Rhizobiales > Methylopilaceae > Agaricicola. The sequence goes on from JAEWEX010000074.1 coordinate 3,228, forward strand.
GGAGGCGTTCGAGCATGCCTCGTCGGGCGTGGTGGACCGGCTGGAGGAGGTCGTGGTCAAGGTTACGACCGCCAGCGGCGCGGTGGGCTGGTCGGAGGTGCGCGGCAACGCGCCCTATGTCACCGGCGAGACCCGGGACCGGGTGGTCGCGGCGCTGCGCGACGTGTTCGCGCCGCGGCTGGTCGCGGCGAAGC
>JAEWEX010000085.1 GCA_023389135.1 Pseudomonadota bacterium
GGGGAAGGCGGCGGCCGAGCGGGGCGCCGCGGCCGGCCGCGCCCGGGACGCGGCCGACGCGAGGGCTTTGGGTGGCACACAGGGCGGGTTGTTCGACGGCGACGCGCCGGCGACGGCCGGCGACCTGGCGGCGGATGCGCGGCTGCCGGTGGCGCCGGGCGCGCGAGGGCCGGGACGGCCGAAAGGCGCGCGGAACCGGCGGACGCAGGAGGTGGCGGACTACCTGGTGCGGCGCTACGGCGACCCGCTGGAGGCGCTGGTGTCCATCGGCATGCGGCCGGCGGCCGAGCTGGTCGCGGAGCTCAAGGCGGCGGCGGCCGAGGCGGGGATCGAGAGCGGCGTGACGTCGGTGACCGGCGTCCTGGCGATGCAGCGCGCCTGCCTGGAGGCCGCCCTGCCGTATCTGCACGCCAAGCGCGCGCCGGAGACCAGCGAGGGCGAGGCGGTGCTGCCGGTGCTGGCGGTCGGCCGGTTCGGCGACGCGGGCGGCGCGGCCGTCCAGGGCGGGCGCTCGATCGAGGACATCATCGACGTGACGCCGGATGCGCAAGGCCAAGAGGATCAACGGGTTGCGGATGCGGACGACGACGCGTCGGACGCGGAGGCGTCGGACGATGAGGGCTAAGGCATTGATCGCGTTTAGCAATTCGGGGTGCAGCATCGTGAGGAAAAATCATGTGCCGGCCGGCCTGGGCGCGACCGTCCGACCCCGCCCCGTGGGTCGGCCGCGCCCGGCGCCGGCGGGCGGCCCTCGAAAATCGCCACCCGCCGTCCCCTCCCTGGGGACCCGCTGTCACACACGGGGCTTCCCCCACCCCCGGAAAATTCGCGAACCGGGATTCAGGGCCGGGGGCGGGCGCGGGTGCGCGCGGGACGTCGCGGGCCGGGGTTCGGGGCCACGGGGCGGAACGGGGGTCGGGATGGGGTTCGGGAGGCCGGCATGGCGCGCATGACCGAGGACGACTGGAAGGTGCTTGCCGGCGGCGGCGCGGTGTCGCTGTTCAACTTCACCCCGCCGGGGCCGGTCGCCGACGGGTTCATCTTCGGGATCGAGCCCATCGACTTCATCATGGGGCCGTGGGGCTCGGGCAAGACCACGGCGGCCGTCATCAAGTGCGCCGGCGTCACCATGCAGTTTCCACCATGCACCGACGGTATCATCCGCGCCCGCGGCTGCGTCATCCGCGACAATTTCCGCACGCTCTACAGGACGACGCTGGACAGCTGGTTCGAGTTCTTCCCGAAGGACTTCCCCGGCTCGACTTTCGAGGGCGGGCAGGACCGACCGTTCAAGCACACGGTGCGGTTCCGCACGCCCAAGGGCCAGAAAATCGAGATGATGGTCGACGGCTACGGCATCGGCGACCACGCCATCGAGAACCTGCTCAAGGGCTACCAGCCGAGCTGGGCGTGGATCAACGAGGCCGACCTGGTGGGGCGCAAGGTTCCGAGCTGGCTCTACGGCCGCCTTGGCCGCTATCCGAAGCGGTCGCTGCTGGCCGATCCCGACGCCAAGCTGCCGCGCACGGTGTTCGGCGACCTCAACCCGCCGCCGATCACCCACTGGATCGTCGAGGACTTCGTGGAGAAGGCGCGGCCCGGCTACCGGCTGCGGCGGCAGCCGTCCGGCCTGTCGGAGGCGGCCGAGAACAAGTTCGGCCATCCGCGCGAGCGCTACGAGGCCATGGCCGCCACCATGGCCGAGGACGAGGTGCGCCGCTTCGTCCATGGCGAATTCGGGCTCATGGGCGACGGCGCGCTGGTCTATGACAGTTTCCGGCACCAGGAGCACGTGGCGAAGGCGCCGCTGAAGCCGGTGGACGTGCCGCTGGCGCTTGCCTTCGACGCCGGCGGCTCGCCGGCCATGGTGGTGATGCAGTTGACGCCCAAGGGCCAGCTGCGGGTGCTGTCAGAGCTGTGCGCGGATCCCGGCACCGGCCCGGGCCGCTTCGCGGAAATGGCGGTGGACCTGCTGCTGTCGCTTTATCCCGGCCTGCCGATCATGGGCGCGTGGGGCGATCCGGCCGGCTTCTACGGAGCCGACCGCGTCGCCGGCGAGCTGTCCTGGATGGAGATGGTGGGCAAGGCGATCGGCACGCCGATCATGCCGGCGCCGAGCCAGGACCCGGGCATCCGGCAGGAGTCCGTGGCCTGGTTCCTGCGCAAGCCGGGGCAGCGGGACGAGACGTTCTTCGTCATCGATCCGGGCTGCAAGGTGCTGCTGGGCGGCTTCATGGGCGGCTTCACCATCGCGCTAAACCCGCACGACACGGCGCAAAAGGTGCGCTTCACCAAGAACAAATACTCGCATCCCCATGAGGCGCTGCAATACGGGGCGCTGGGCCTGCGCGGGCGCGAGGGCGTGATCGGCGCGGCGGCGCGGGCAGGCCGGCCCGGCAACGTCGTCCAGCTCGGCCCCCGGCGGCCGGCGCCGGCACCGGGCGGCTTCAGCGTCTGGGACGTGTGATGCTGCGCATCGTGACGCCGGCACCCTATGTCGACGTGATCCGGCTGTTTGCGCCGGGCGGCCGGGTCCCGGCCTTCGTGACCAAGCTCGCGACCTACCAGTGGTGGCGCTCCGACACCTATGGCTTCGTGGATCCCGCCGGCGAGGTGCTGGCGGTCATCGGCTTCATGGCGCTGGCGCCCGAGGACGGCGCGGCGGAGGTCGCGGAGGTGTGGTTCGCGTGCCGGCCGGAGATGGCGCGGCACATGACGGCCTTCGTGCGGCTGGCGCGCTTAACCTGCGCCAGGGTCGCCCAGCATGGCGGTGTCCGGCTTCGCGTCCATGTGCGCGAGGGTCACCGCCCGGGGCAGCGCATCGCGCGCCTGGTCGGCTTCTCTCGCGCCTCGGCCGCGGATGGGCTGGAACGCTGGGACTGGAACGCGGAGCCGGCTGATGTCCAACGTGGTGAAGGGGCTGAAGAACATGTTTTTCGGCGACAAGGGTGCGGAGCGGCGGGCGCGCAAGGACATCGCGATCAACCGCGAGCGCCAGCTGATCGAGGGCAACCGGCAGCTCCAGGAGAGCCAGGCGACGGAAGCACGGGCCATGGCGCAGGCTGGCCAGGTGAGCCGGGCCCCGCGGGGCCGCCGCCTGCTGCTCGCCGACACCGGCGAGCGCGGCCTGTCGTCGACGCTGGGCTGAATCATGGCCGATGACGCCAGGAAGGGCGTGAACCTCGCCGCCCACAAGAAGCGCGCCGCCAAGGCGTGGTCCGACCGCGAACACTGGACCAAGATCTACGACGACGCCTATGAGTTCGCGATCCCCTACCGGCGGTCGGCCGACCGCCACGGCAAGGCCGACCAGCGGGTCGACCGGCTGTTCGACAACACCGCCATCGTCTCCGCCTTCCGCTTCGGCGGCCAGCTGCAGCAGGACCTGTTTCCGCCCGGATCGCCGTTCTTCAAGCTGGCGGCCGGCCCCATCGCCAAGGCCAGCATGTCGGAGGCCGAGGTCCAGGAGATGGACAAGGAACTGGAGAAGATCTCCGACGTGGTCTCCGCGTTCTTCGCCACCGGCGAGTTCGACACCTCCGCCAACGAGATGTGCATCGAGCTCGCCGCCGGCACCGCGGCGCTGCTGGTGCTGGAGGGCGACGAGCGCAACCCGATCCGCTTCATCGAGCTGCCGTTCGACCAGGTGGCGTTCGGCATCACCGCCCATGGCGACGTGAACGCGGTCTACTGGAAGTCCAAGCTGACCCGGAGCCAGATCCAGGACGATTTCCCGGACGGCACGTTCCCCGCCGAATGGAAGGCCAAGCTCGACCAGGGCGCCGAGGAGGAGGTGCTGATCAACCAGGACTTCGTCGCGGACCGGAAATCCGGCGACTGGCGATTCGTGGCCTGGCTCGAGGACAGCGACCACCAGATCACGGGCGAGACCTACCGCACCAAGCCGCTCGCCACGCCGCGCTATTACAGGGTTCCGGGCGAGGCCTACGGCCGCGGCCCGATCCTGCTGGCGCTGCCGACCATCAAGACGCTGAACAAGGCGGTGGAGCTGACCCTGAAGGCGGCCGCCATCCAGATGCTGGGCATCTGGGGATACCGGCCGGCGTCGGGCTTCAACCCCGACACCTCGCGGCTCGCGCCCGGCCAGTTCTGGCCGATGTCCTCCACCGGCGGCATCATGGGCGCGGACGTGACGCGTCTCGACCCGGCGGCCGGCCGCATCGACGTGTCCCAGCTGGTGACGCAGGACCTCCGCCTGCAGGTGCAGGCCGCGCTCCACGACGACAAGCTGCCCGACAAGGGCGCGACGCCCGCCTCGGCGACGGAGATCCTGGCGCGGACGCGCCGGGTCGCCCAGAACTATCTCGGCGCGTTCGGCCGGCTGGTGCACGAGATCATCCCGGTGATCGTTCGCCGCACCATCGAAATCCTCTACAAGCGCAAGCTGATCGCCACCGACATCGACATCGACACGCTGCTCATCAAGATCGAGGTGCTGTCGCCGATCGCCGCGGCGCTGAAGGCGGAGGCGATCACCAAGATCCTCGAATGGATCGAGATGATCCTGGCGGTGCGCGGGCCCCAGGGCCTCGACCTGCTGTGCAAGGCCGACGCGGCGCTGCGCCACATCGGGGGCCGGATCGGCGTGCCGGCGGAGTTCATCATGACGTCGGACGAGCAGCAGGATTTCGAGGCCGCGGTGGCGCGCTCGGTGCAGGCGGTCATGGAGCAGATGGCGGAGGCCGGCGCGGCGCCGGCGGCGGCATGAGCGGGCCGGCGATCCCCGCGAGCTTCGGCGCGCGCCAGGCGATGCCGGCGGAGGGCTTCGCGCTCGACGCCCGGTCGATCCTGGCCGGCCTGTTCGACCAGGTGAACCCCGAGGACCTGCCGGCCGATGCACGCGCCGCGCTGGAGGCGCAGCAGCACATCGCGCAGGCCGCGGCCCGGCTGTTCGCCAGCGACGACGGCCGCACGGTGCTGGAATGGCTGTGCGACGTGACGCTGCGGCGGCCGGTGTTCATGACCCAGCTCGGGCTCGACCCGATGCAGGCCCATGTCCATGGCGCGTTCCGGGAAGGCCAGAACGCGCTGGTGTTCGCCATCATGGCTGCCATGGCCGAGGGACGGCAGGAGCAGCCGCCGCAACGCGAGGGAACCTGATCATGCATGGATTTCGAATGGGCTGGCCGCGCATCCTGCGCGCGCCGGAGGGAGACGGAGCCGGCGGCGGTGGCGCCGGCGGAGATGCGGGCGGCGCCGGAGGCGGCGATGGCGGCCAGCCCGCAGGGCAGGCCTCCGGCGGAGGGGGTGGCGGCGCACCCTACCGTCCGGAAGGCCTGCCCGAGCATTTCGCCGGGGCCGACGACAAGGGCACCATCGACAATCTGTTCAAGGCGTTCGACGGCTACAGGCGGTCCGAGGCCGAGCGCGGTGCAGTGCCCAGGGAGCCGGCCGGCTACGCCTTCACGCCCAGCGAGAAGGTCGCGCCGTTCCTGCCGGAGGTGAAGGACGACGCGTTTTTCGGCAAGGTGCAGGCCCGGGCGCACGCCGCCGGGCTGACCGACAAGCAGTTCGGCACGGTGATCAACGGCATCATGGAGGAGCTGGTCGAGCTCGGCGCGGTGGAGAAGCCCACCGACGTCAACGCCGAGCTGGCGGCGCTGGTGCCGGCGGAGGCCCGGCACCTGGACGACGCCGGCCAGAAGGCGGCGACCCAGCGCCGGGTCCAGGACAACCTCGCCTGGATCGACGGGGCCAAGGCGCAGGGCATGCCGGCCGACGTCGCCGACTACCTGGTGGCCAAGCTCGGCGACGAGGCGCTGGGGCACCGGGCGATCGAGTGGCTGAAGGGCCAGGCGAAGGAAGTGCGGCCCGCCGGCGAGGCCGGCCGCGGCGCCGGCGGCGTCACGGAGGCCGACTACGACGCCCGCTTCAAGATGCCGGAGGCGGACCCGAGCCATGCCGGGCACCGCGAATGGGCGCGCCGCAACACCGAGCTCGCAAAGCAGATCTGGGGCACCGGGCCCGCGGCCCGCGCTTAACGGGGGCGGCCCGGCCCGATCCTTGCGGCGGACCGGCAGGATGGACCTGCGGCCCGCCGCCTGCAATCGGCGCCCCACGGGCGCAGGACCGGGCGGCGGCCGCGGCAATCGGCCTGACGGTGAAACTGGCAACTTCACCGAAGGATCGAGAGCATGAACACGCAGGTCGAGGCCTGGTTCGAGCGGGCCTACATCAAGGGCGCGACGCATGTGCTGCAGTCGCGCGGCTTCCTCCTCAAGGGCACCACCCGCGACCCGGACCGCGTCCAGGCCAAGGAGGTGCGCTGGCGCATCGCCGGCCGCGGCGAGGCCGAGGAGATGTCCGACACCGTCGAGGACGCCAAGGTGATGAATGCGGGCCGCGACTATGTCGACGGCACGCTCAAGGACTACCAGGCGGCCGAATACATGCGGCATCCCGACCTCAACAAGATGTCGGAGAACGAGCAGGGGGTGATCCAGACCACGGGCGCCCGCGCGCTGGGCCGCAAGTTCGACAACGTCCATTTCGAGGAGTTCGACGGCCAGGCGGCCAACATCGCCACCATCGGCGACGGCTCCACCCACATCTCGATCATGGACGTGCGCGAGGGCGAGGACGACATCCTCGGCGAGGGCGTCAACGATCTGACGGAGATGTTCTGCCCGCTGCCGGCATACGCCTTCAGCCAGCTGATGCTGTGGAAGCAGTTCTCGTCGTCCGACTACAACGGCCCGGACTATCCGCTGGCCAAGATGACCGAGCGGCGCAAGTGGGGTTCGGTCACCTATTTCAAGGCCCCGAACGAGCTCTTCACCTACGACACCGGCCGCGGCAAGGATGCGTGGCGCACCGCGACGTGGTTCCAGAGCTACATGTGGCTGAAGAGCTGCGTCGGCTTCGCGACCAATTACGAGATGCAGTCGCGGATCACGTGGGAAAACCCGAAGACGGCGTGGTTCTTCAACAACTGGATGCCGGCCTGCGTGAAGACCATCCTGCCCGCCGGCGTCAAGCGCATGAAGTTCCTGTTCACCCCGGCGACCATCGCCGGCGTGACGGAGCCGGCGGCCTACGACCCCTCGTAGCGCGATCCCGGCCCGGGGCCCCGGCCCCGGGCGCCTTTCCCCCTCCACGCAATTCGGGAGACCGAACATGGCCTACAACTCCAAGGCGCTCAACCGCATGGCGCAGATGCGCATGGGCGAGAACGCGGTGGCGTCGCGCTACGTCTACGGCACCAACGACACGCTGTCGCAGGTGCTCACGGCCGGATATTTCAACGACGGCCGGGCGCGCCTGACCAAGGGCGACGTGATCGAGATCGCCTATGACATCGACGGCACCCCCGGCGTCACGCTGGTGGTGGTGGCGAGCGTGCCGGCGGCGCCCTCCAACGTGACGGTGGCCCAGCAGGTGGCGGCCAACCCCACCGAGATGTCCATCCATGAGCTGACCGACACGCCCTCGGCGATCGGCACCGCCGGCCAGATCCTGAAGGTCAACGGCGGCGCGACCGCGCTGGAATACGGCGCCGACGCCTGATCACAGCGCCGGCGGCCACGCGCCGCCGGCGATCCTTCCGACCGGGTGAGCCATGCCGCAGGAACTGGACGACATCACCGTGATCAACCGGGCGCTGGCGCTGCTGCGCTCGCCGCCGCTCGCCGCGCTGGACGAGGAAAGCTCAAAGGCGCGCCAGGTGAGCCTGATCTGGGACGATCTGGTGGAGGGCCTGCTGGGCGGCTACAGCTGGAGCTTCGCGCGCAAGACCTACGCCCTGGACCTGCTCGCCGAGACCCCCGTCAACGGCTTCAAGCACGCCTTCGGGCTGCCCGGCACGCGGCTCGGCAACCCGCTCAAGGTGCTGGACAACCCCGCCGATCCCGACCGGCCGCTGCGGCACTGGCTGCTCGAGGACGGGCGGCTGTTCGCCGACACCACGCCGCTGTGGGCCAGCTTCCGCGTCCGCGCAGCGCCGTCGGAATGGTCGCCGGCGTTCCGGATGCTGGTGACCACGGCCGCGGCGGCGCGGCTCGCCATGCCGATCACCTCCAATGAGGGCCTCGGCGACTACTACCAGCGCCAGGCGTTCGGCGGCCCCATGGAGGCGATGCAGGGGGGCCTGTTCGGCCGCGCCGTGATCGCGGACGCGGCGGCCGCCGCCGTCGCGCCGCACCTCGCCTCCGATCCGCTCACCGCCGCGCACCGGTCATGAGCGCCAAGCCCGGCCTCTACCAGCCGTCGTTCAACGCGGGCGAGCTCGCCGGCGACACCCACGGCCGCACCGACGTGAAACAGTTCTATTCGGGCGCGGCGCTCATGAGGAACTGCGAGCCGGTGCCGCAGGGCGGTTTCCGCCTGCTGCCGCGCAGCTGGCACGAGGGCCGCGTGCGCGCGCTGCTCGATGCGATCGACGGCGAGCTGACGCAGGACGACGCGACGCTGTCGGCTCCGGGCGTGGTCGCGCTGCTGGATCTGGACGCGGCCGCGCCGGTGGAGGTGGTGGAGATCTCCGCATTCTCCGCCGCCTCGGCCATCGCCGACGCGCTGCTGGTGGAGCTGCACGACGCGGCCGCGCTGGAATGGGTCGCCGTGTCGGCGGCGCTGGACGTCGGCACCACGGCCCGCACGCGCCGGGTGGCGCTGCCGCCGGGGCAGTCGGTGACGGCCGACCAGGTGCGGGTGCGGCTGGTGGTGGCGCCGGGCGGCTCCACCGCCTTTACGGTGGGCGGCATCGCCGCGTTCGAGGCCGGCGCGCCGGCGACGGACGCGGTGATCTGGCCCTTCACCTTCTCGGCGAGCGAGGCCTATGACGTTGTGATCGGCGCGGGCCATGCCGACATCTGGCGCGGCGGCCAGTTCGTCGGCGCGGCGGGGCTGCCCTACACGGTGGGCGAAATCGGCGGGCTGCGCACCACGCAGCGCGCGGACACCATGCTGCTGTGGCTGGAAACGGAACAGCCGCAGCGCCTCATGCGCCAGGGCGCCGACCACGAATGGTCCGTGGACGACGTGCCGTTCGACCCCGTCGCCGATGTCGACTATGGCGGCGACTATCCCAAGGTGACCGACGAGTGGGAGGTCTACCTGCGCTATCCGACGTCGGACAGCACCCACGCCGGCGGCGCGAACCTGTTCCTGGCGGTGATCGTCGCCGGCGAGGAGACGCCGGGGCTCGACACCGGCTCCTCCAGCGTCAACTGGTCGACCTTCGCCGGCACACTGCAGGCGGCCATCAACGCGCTGCCCTCGGTCGGCGGCGGTGTGACCGTGTCGCAGGCCAGCTCGTCTGGGCTGACGCGCTTCACCATCGCGTTCGGCGGCGTCAATGACGGCCAGCGCTTCGACCTGGCGGCGCGCGTGGTCAACACCACCGAGGCGGCGGCGACCGCGACCCACAGCCAGATCGGCGACGCCGGCGGCGAGCCGCTGATCAGCGAGGCCCGCGGCTGGCCGCGCTGCGGCACGTTCTACCAGGACCGGCTGATCCTCGGCGGCTTCCGGTCGAAGCCCTCGGCCATCGCCGCCTCGGTGACCGGCGACTACTTCAACCTCAACGCCCGGATCGAGGCTGCGTCGGGCGCGATCGTGCAGAACCTCGACACCGAGGGCGCGGAGCTGATCGAGTGGCTGGCGCGCGGCCGGTTCCTGATGATCTTCACCTCCGAGGCGGAATATTTCGCGCCCGATCGCGTGATCGACCGCAACCAGCCCATCAACATCGTGGAGTGTTCGCGCAACGGCGTCGCCCCCAACGTGGCCGTGGTGTCGTCGGAGGGCTCGCTGCTCTATGTCGGCCGCAACCGCTCCATCGTCTATGCGGCGACCTATTCCGACGTCGCCCAGAGCTATGACAGCGACCCGTTGTCCCTGCTGGCCTCGCACCTGGTGGACGGCGTGCGCGGGGCGGCGCTGCAGAAATCGGCGACCGAGACCGACGCCAACCGCTACTTCCTGGTGCGCGACGACGGCCTGCTGGCCATCGGCATCATGATCCGCGGCCAGGAGGTGACGGCGTTCGTGGGCTGGGAGACGGACGGGCTGGTCAGGCGGATCTCCGTCAACGGGGCCAACGAGGCGCGCGTCATCGTCGAGCGCGAGGTGGACGGGCAGCCGCTGCTGTTCCTGGAGCGGCTGTCGGCCGACGTGGTGCTGGACGGCGCGCTCGCCATGGCGCTGGAGCCGGCCAGCGCCACGGTGACCGGGCTCGGCATCCATGAGGGCGCGACGGTGTGGGCGGAGGCCGACGGCTTCATGGCCGGCCCCTATGTGGTGGAAGATAGCGCGATCCAGCTGCCGGAGCCGGCAAGCACGGTGACGGTGGGCCGCTGGACCGCGCCGCGGGTCCAGACGCTGCGACTGCCGCGGGCCATCGACGACAGGACCGTGGTGGACCGCCCGGCGAACGTGCACACGGTGCGCTTCCACGTGATCGGGACGACGTCCATCGCGGTCGGCGCCAATGACGAACCGGCCGAGGACCTGCCGCTCTACCGCGCCGGGGACCCGACCGACGCGCCGCTCGCCCCCGTCACGCGCGAACTCATGATCGACGGCCTGACCGGCTGGAGCGACGAGGGCGCGGTGGTTGTGACCCAGCTGCGGCCCGGTCGGCTCCATGTGCGCGACATCACCATCGAGGCGGAGATCTGACATGGAATTCGCAGCGGCGGCATTGAGCGCCATCGGCAGCGCGATCGGCGGAACGGCGGGCGCGGCGGCCGCGGTCGGCGCGCCGCTCAATCTCACCGCAGGGGC
>JAEWEX010000088.1 GCA_023389135.1 Pseudomonadota bacterium
GGCTTAGCGAACCATTAACCGTCCCCGGCCCCCTTCCAATTCTGCTTCAGGTTGGCCCGATTCTGCTTCAGGTTGGCCCGGTTCTCCGTCACGAAGACCCGGCGCCGCGCCGGGGCCCGCGCGCGCCGCGCGGCCAGCGCCGCGGCCAGTCGACGATGTGATCGACCACGTCCTCGAGCGCCAGGTCGTCCTCGGACGCCGTCACCCGGCCGCGCACCGACACGCCGGCCTCGTGCACCGTCTCGCGGCTGCCGGAGACCAGGTGGTGCCACCAGGCGAGGTCGCGGCCCTCCGCCACCAGCCTGTAGGCGCAGGTCGGCGGCAGCCAGGCGAGGCTGCGCACCGCCTCCGGCGTCAGCCGCACGCAGTCGGGCACCTTGCGCGAGCGGTTGGGATAGTCGGCGCAGCGGCAGGCGCCGGCGTCCAGCAGGCGGCACGACACCGAGGTCGCGTAGAGCCGGCCGGTGTCCTCGTCCTCCAGCTTGACGAGGCAGCAGCGGGCGCATCCGTCGCACAGGCTCTCCCATTCCTGCGACGACATCTCCTCAAGGGTCTTTTCCCGCCAGAAGGACACCTTTAGAATTCTCCTGCTACGTGGATGGCGCGCGGCGGTTCGGGGGAGCCGCTTCGGGCTTGCGTCGCGGCGCTGGTCGCGCCAAGACAGTGCCACGGGCCGGGGCCCAAGTCCCGTGTCCCGTGCTGTGGGGAGTGGGTTCGGTGCAGGACGACGGCTTCAGCGACGAGGATCGCGGCCGGGAGCTTTCCGGCCTGAAGCGCCGGATGCTCGCGGCGGACGCGTGGGTCGACGCCACGGTCTGGGGATTCTGGGAGCGGGCCTATTCCGGCTGGGAGACCGTGCGCGACGCGTTCGACGTGTTCCGCGTCCGCGGCTGGAAACGCTGGGCCAACGAGGCCCTGTCGGAGGGCGCCACCTGGGGCACCGCCGGCGCGGTGGTTATGCTGGCGCTGGCGCAGCCGGCGTTCCAGGTCACGACGGACAACTTCCTCGCCCGCGCCGACCTGTCGGTGTCGTTCCTGGACCGGGCCGGCAACGAGGTCGGCAAGCGCGGCATCCTGCAGTCCGACGCGGTGCCGCTGAACGAGCTTCCCGAGCACCTGATCCTGGCGACGCTGGCCACCGAGGACCGGCGGTTCTGGACCCATTTCGGCATCGACGTGCCGGGCACCTTCCGCGCCATGATCGAGAACGCGCGCAACAAGACCGTGGTGCAGGGCGGCTCGTCGCTGTCCCAGCAGCTCGCCAAGAACCTGTTCCTGACAAACGAGCGCACGCTGGAGCGCAAGATCAAGGAAGCCTTCCTGGCGCTGTGGCTGGAGGTGAACCTCACCAAGGAGGAGATCCTCAAGACCTATCTGGACCGCGCCTATCTCGGCGGCGGCGCGTTCGGCGTCGAGGCGGCGTCGCAGTTCTACTTCGACAAGTCGGCCCGCGACCTGACGCTGGCGGAATCCGCCATGCTGGCCGGCATGTTCAAGGCGCCCACCAAGTTCGCGCCGCATGTGGACCTGGCCGCGTCGCGCTCGCGCGCCAACGTCGTGCTGAGCAACCTGGTGGACGCCGGGTTCATGACGGTGGGCCAGGTGCATTCCGCCCGCGCCCAGCCGGCGACCCCGGTGGACCGCGGCCGCGGCTCCAGCCCCGACTACTTCCTCGACTGGGCCTTCAGCGAGGTGGACCGCATGGCGCGCGAGGGCGCGTTCGGCAACGAGCGCACGCTGGTGGTGCGCACCGCGCTGGACACGCCGCTGCAGGCCCATGCCGAGGCGACCGTGGAATCCAGCCTGCGCCAGTATGGCGAGCAGTACGGCGTCCGCCAGGCGGCCATGGTGACCATGGAGCCCAACGGCCTGGTGCGCGCCATGGTGGGCGGCCGCGACTATTCCACCAGCCAGTTCAACCGCGCCGTGGGCGCGCTGCGCCAGCCCGGATCGTCGTTCAAGACATACGTCTACGCGGCGGCCATGGTGAACGGCTACCGGCCCGACAGCATCGTGCCCGACGCGCCGATCTCCATCGGCAACTGGTCGCCGCAGAACTACGGCCGCACCTTCGCCGGCCCGGTGACGCTGACCACCGCCTTCACCAAGTCCATCAACACCGTGCCGGTGAGGCTCGCCCAGGCCATCGGCCGCGACAAGATCATCGACGTCGCGCACCGCATGGGCATCCGCAGCGAGATCCTCGCCGTGCGTCCGCTGCCGCTGGGCGTCGCCGAGGTGACGGTGCTGGACCACACCGCCGGCTACGCCACGCTGGCCAATGGCGGCCGCGCCCAGCGCCCGCACACCGTGCTTGAGGTGTGGAACGCCCGCGGCGAGCGGCTGTGGCGCTACGACGCCGGCGCGGTCCCCTCCGAGCTGGTGCTGCCGCCGCAGGCGGTGGGCGACATGAACCGCATGCTGGTCAACGTGGTCCAGAACGGCACCGGCAAGCGCGCGCTGCTGCCCAACGGCGTGGTCGCCGGCGGCAAGACCGGCACCAGCCAGTCCTACCGCGACGCGTGGTTCGTCGGCTTCACCGGCGACTTCGTCACCGGCGTCTGGTACGGCAATGACGATTTCACCGCGACCCGGCGCATGACCGGCGGCTCGCTGCCCGCCATGACCTTCAAGGAGGTCATGGGCTTCGCCCACGAGCATGTGGAGTTCCCGACCCCGATCCCGGGCACCACGCTGGACGCCGAGCCGGAGACCAGCGAGGACCTGATCGCGCGGGTGAACGAGGAGGCGCTGGCATCGCGCAGCAACGCGCTGTCGCGCCGCTCGGCGGAGGTGCTGCGCGAGCTGTCCACCAAGATGCGCGCGCTGAGCGCGCCCACGGTGTCGGTCACTGCGCCGGCGGGCACGCCCGTGGACGGCCTCGGCCAGCGCGACGACGACGAGGACGGCGAGAGGTGGTCGCAGGCGCGCACCCAGCGCTCCTGGTTCCGGTGATGCCGCGGCCCGCGTCGGCCCGGCCGTCTTGACCCCGCGGCTCGTCGAGCCCCCCGCAGGCGGACCCGTGTGCGCTATCTGTTCGATCTGATCCTGTTCTTCTGCGTCGCCGCGGTGGTGGGCCTCGGGCTTACCGGCCTCGCGGTCAGCCGCGGCGTCATGTTCGGCGGCGTCACCAGCGGGCCGTGGACCGCCTATCCCGCCACCGGCACGCCGCAGCCTGACCCCTATGCCCGCGCCTCCATTGCCCGGCGCGGCCGCGCCCCGCTGGCGCTGGGCGACGGGCTGGAGTTCCGCAGCGAGACCGACGACGACGGCGAGCGGCTCACCCGCAACTGCGACTACCTGATCGAAGGCGGCGAGCCGGCGGCGCGGTTCTGGACCATCTCGCTGCACACCCGCGACGGCGCCGATCCCGTCAACCTGGCCGGCCGCACCGGCTTCTCCAGCCGCGAGCTGCTGCGCGACGAGCGCGGCGGCTTCCGCATCCTGATCGCCGGCGAGGCGCGGCCGGGCAACTGGCTGCCGGCCCCCACCGTGGACTTTCTCGCCGTGCTGCGGCTCTACGACACCCCGCTGTCCACCGGCGGCGTGCGCACCGCCACGCTGGAGTTCCCGACCATCCGCCGGATCGACTGCCGATGACGCGCTCGCTGGTGATCGTGGCGGCGGCCGTGCTGTTCGGCCTGTTCGTGCATTTCATCTCGCTGCTGTCGGTGCCGCTGGTGGCCGACCGCGACGCCTATGCCCGCATCGGCACGGTGCTGCGCACCGACGACCGGTTCGGCGTGCTGGTGGGGGCGGACGGCTCCCCGGTGCTGCCGTTCCTGGACCCCAGCTTCGTGCACGCCGCCTGCCGCTTCGACCTGACGTCGGGCCCGATCCGGGTGCGGGTGCCGCAGCTGCCGGCCTATTTCACGGTGACGTTCTACGACCGGCTCGGCCGCGCCTTCTTCGTGGTCAACGACCGGGCGACCGTGGGCGGCGCCATCGAGGCGCTGGTGGAGATGGAGGGCGACCCCAATGCCGAGGGCCGCGCCAGCATCCCCGGCGTCGCCCGCGTGACCGCGCCCACCGAGCGCGGCTTCGTGCTGGTGCGGGGCGCTGCCCCCTCGGAGGCCCAGCGCGAGCGCGTCGAGGCCATCATCGCCAATGCGAGCTGCGACCTGCTGTAGCCGAGGCAGGGACGATCCCGGCCCGCATCCTCGGGCGCCAGGTTTCCGGGCATGGCGCATCGAGGGACGGATAGGGGGCGCGGGGAGCGTGCCGGCCCATCCTTCGAGACGCCGCTTCGCGGCTCCTCAGGATGAGGGTGAGGCAGGATCCAGTAATCAGAGCTCGCGACAAGCGCCTCATATACCGGCGGATTGGTGGAAGCCGATCACGCCTAAGCAGGAAGCCCGAAAACTTCTTTCGAACCGCAAGACGCGCAGGGTAGACTCAGATTAGCAGTCCGTCCATCTTTCCCAGTAGTCTTTTGATTCGGATCCGTCAGAGCCTCTCGGTCATGCCTTTGAGCATGAGCTACTGCGCGGGAAAGGAGGTGATGGGAGTGCGTAAGATTATAGTAGGTCGCAAGGCCGTCGCCGTTCGCGTGACGCGAAGGGCAGCGGCACTCGTTACAAGGCGAGTAGTTGTGGCCTTCCAGCGAAAGCAGCAGGTCGCTATTTCGCAGACGGGCGGCGGTTCTTAGCCGGGTCGCCGCCCGGTTTAGATTTCTGATCTGAATCGCTTGCGCGAGCCTTTCGCCCCGGATCAGGAGGGGTTTTCAACAGGCGGCGGAGGATTTCATCGCCCTCCACGTTTGTTGTTTCGCCAGAGGTTTTTTTCCTTTGAACGCCACCATAAACCGCGAGTCGCCAGCACTCAATATTGAGCTGGCATTAGGTGCCGACATGACGATGGGCGTCCCGATCATCGTTATGGAGCCGGTGCCGCTCGAAGAGCAAAGCGCCGAATATCTTTACGTTCAGTACGTCGATCCACGCACTAGGGATGCCGTATTTACGGCATTCGTCGAGAAATGGGACCGCACTGAGCAGCTTCTCGGAAACATGTTATTTAGCTTGCTGGGGACGCCGCTTCAGACTGCTCAGACTATAATCGCAAGCTACAATGGAACAAAGCAGATATGTGACGTCGTGGAGGCCCTCTACGAAGAGCGGCCGGACGCGGTTCACCTCAAAGAGCTTTCTAACTTAATGGACCGCGTACGAAAGTTTGCCACCAAACGCAACAAGGTGATCCACGGACACTGGGAAATCCACGCCAAGTTCGACACCGTGGAGGGGCCAAACGGCTGGCGCTTCCGGCAAGTTAGCGGACAATGGAGACGAGTTTACGCCGCCATTCGTCTGGAGGAGCGGCTTGCTGTAAACGCTGGTCAAAAAAACCAAGTCGCAGCGCGCAATGTTTTCACTGTCGAACGGCTGTTCGACGAAATGGCGATCCTTGACCAACTTAACGCCGACCTGGCTGAGTTTTGGTCTGCGTATCTCGCTCCGAAATAGCCGACATCAGAATAGCCTTAGCTAAGTAGCGGGCCTCGAAAATCGACATGCCCTCCTGATATTCCAAAGCTGCCACGGCTCCCGCCTCGATTATCTCAGGAGTGATCTTGATCTCGTATTCATTGCCAGCTTGTCCCGACTGCTTTACCGAATCGCTAACTGGTGCGTCAAGTATATAGTTAGGAGAATTGTCCTGTTCGTGGCTGCGGGAACGCACGCCGAACTGTTCGACTGAAGCGGCCGGCACGCGACCGCCGCCCCCGATCCTCTCATCCGCGCCTCTACCCTTGCCCGCCATCACAGCGCCGCGAGGTCTCGCTCCAGCGCCATGAGGGCGCGCTCTGCGGTGATGGCCTCGCGGTCCGGCAGCTCGATCACCAGCGCCTCCAGCGCGTGGCGGTAGCCCGCCGCGCGTTCCTCCAGAGACCGTTGCACCCACTGCACCAGCATGCGGTTCTCCGCGATGCGCGCCATGGCGTCGGCATGGGCGTCGCGGTCGGCGGCCGCCACATGGTCCAGCGCCCGCGCACGCACCAGGTCGGCCTCCGCGATGCGGTCCGCCAGCATGAAATAGGGCGCGACCAGCGCCCGGTCGGCCTCGATGTCGTCGCGCAGCATGCCGAACGGGGCGGCGCTGGAGGCGGCGTCCGTACGGGCAAGCCGGCGGGCATAGCCGTCGGGGCGTTCGGGAACCGCGCGGGCGGGCAGGAGCCGCGTCCGGCGCATCTCGTCCAGCGTCGCCTCGAACATGCCCATTGGCCGGCCGGGCATGGTCAGCGCGCGGGTGCGGTTGCGCAATTCGCGCTCGTCGTCGGTCAGCCGGAAGCCGGAGACCGGCTCGCCCCGCAGCCGCGCGGCCATGCCGCCGGCATAGGGCAGGGCCGCGTC
>JAEWEX010000106.1 GCA_023389135.1 Pseudomonadota bacterium
CCCTCTCCCCGCCTGCGGGGAGAGGGACGGGGTGAGGGGCCGGGTGGAGACGGTCAAGGAAACGGTCACGCGCTCACCGCCTCTGCCGCGGCCTCGACGCGGCCGGACCTGAGGCGCACCGAGGTGCCGCAGCGGGCCGCCAGCGCCGGGTCGTGGGTCACCAGCACCAGCGTCGCGCCGCGCTCGGCGGTCTTGGAGAAGATCAGGTCGGCGATCTGGCGGCCGGTGGCCTCGTCCAGATTGCCGGTGGGCTCGTCCGCCACAAGGATCTGCGGCCGCGGCGCCAGCGCCCGCGCCAGCGCCACGCGCTGCTGCTCGCCGCCGGACAGCTGGGCCGGGTAGTGGTCGCGCCGCTCCCCCAGCCCCACCGCCTCCAGCTCCGCCGCGGCGCGCGCGAAGGCGTCGTCCGCGCCCGCCAGTTCCAGCGGCACCGCGACGTTCTCGATGGCGGTCATGGTCGGGATCAGGTGGAACGACTGGAACACGACGCCCACATGGCCGCCGCGGAACCGCGCGAGGCCGTCCTCGTCGAGCCGGGCGAGGTCGGAGCCCAGCACCCTGACGGCGCCGCTGTCGGCGCGCTCCAGGCCGGCGATGACCATCAGCAAGGTCGATTTCCCGGAGCCGGACGGCCCGATCAGGCCAACCGTCTCGCCGTGCCCTATATGGAGGGAGACGTCCTTGAGGATGTGGACGCGGTTCGCGCCGCTTCCGAGACTGAGATTGACCCGTTCGAGATCGATTGCCGCCGCCATGCAGACCGCCCGCTCCGCTACCCTTGCCACAGCCCGCATCGCGGCCGCACCCCGCTCATATGGGAAGGCCCGCCGGTGGGTCCAGCGCGCGCTCGGCGCGCTAGCCCTGACGTTTGCGGCATCGGCGCTGCCCCCTGCCGCCGCGGCCGAGCCGATCCGGCTCGTGGCGCTGGGCGACAGCCTCACCGCGGGCTACGGGCTTGCCCCGGCGGAGGCGCTGCCGGTGGTGCTGGAACAGGCGCTCCGGGACAGGGGTCACGACGTTGTGATCGAGAACGCCGGCGTCTCCGGCGACACCGCCACCGCCGGCGCCGACCGGGTCGACTGGGCGGTGGCGGACGGCGCCGACGGCGTGATCCTGGCGCTGGGCGCCAACGATGCGCTGCGCGGCGTCGACCCCGGCGTCACGCGAGAGGCCCTGGCGCGCGCGCTCGACCGGCTGGCGGAGCGCGGCATCCCCGTGATGCTGGCCGGCATGATGGCGCCGCGCAATCTGGGCCCCGACTATGCGGCCGCGTTCGACGCCATCCATCCCGGCCTTGCGGAGGCGCGCGGGCTGGTCTTGTATCCGTTCCTGCTCGACGGGGTGGCGGCGGTGCCGTCGCTCAACCAGGCGGACGGCATCCACCCCAATGCGGAGGGCGTCAGGCTGATCGTCGAGCGCATGCTGCCCGCCGTCGAGCGCTTCCTGGAGCGGCTCGGCCCGTCCTGACCGTTCCCGCCTGCCGGGACACCCCGTCCCGGAGCCAGTCCCGCATGGAACATCGCCCGCTCGGCGCAACCGATACCCGCGTCAGCCTCGCCGGCCTCGGCACCATGACCTTCGGCGAGCAGACCGCCGAGGCCGAGGCCCACGCCATGCTGGACATGGCGGCCGACGCCGGCGTGACGCTGATCGACGCCGCCGAGCTCTACCCGATCCCGCGCCGCGCGGAGACCCAGGGCGCCACCGAGGAGATGATCGGCTCGTGGCTCGCCGCACGCGGCGGACGCGACCGCTTCGTCATCGCCACCAAGGTGGTCGGCCGCACCGACGCCACCTGGTTCCGCGCCGACGGCCGCCCGGCGGTGCTCGACCGCGCCAACATCCGCGAGGCCGTCGAGCGCAGCCTGAGGCGGCTGCGGACCGACGTCATCGACCTCTACCAGGTGCACTGGCCCGACCGCGCCATGCCCTGGGGCGGCAACCCGGTGTCGTTCCGCCCGCCGCCGCCCGGTCCGGAGATCGCCATCGCCGAGACCCATGCCGCGCTGGCGGAGTTGGTGGCGGAGGGCAAGCTGCGCCACATCGGCATCTCCAACGAAAGCGCCTGGGGCGCCATGACCTGGCTGCGCGCGGCGGAGGTCTCGGGCGGGCCCCGCATCGCCTCGATCCAGAACGCCTACAGCCTGGTGAACCGCACCTTCGAGACCGCGCTGGCCGAGGTGGCGCTGCGCGAGCGCACCGGCCTGCTGGCCTATTCGCCGCTGGCGCAGGGCTACCTCACGGCCAAGTACCGCGGCGGCGCGCGGCCCGCCGGCGCCCGCAAGACGCTCTACGACCGGCTGCAGCGCTACGAGAAGCCCGGCGCGGAGGCGGCCTACGAGGCCTATTTCGCGCTGGCCCGCGAACTCGGGCTCACCCCCGTGCAGCTCGCGCTGAAGTTCGTGTCGACCAGGCCCTTCGTCACCTCCGTTCTGGTTGGCGCCAGCGGCCCCGGCCAGCTGGCCGAGAACCTCGCCGCCATGGCCGCGCCGTGGAGCGACGAGATCGAGGCGCGCGTGGAACAGGTTCATCTGCGCCTCACCAACCCGTGCCCGTAGTGCGGGCGACGGGCTTGCGCTAGGCTCGGCCGCCATGACCGACCCGAGGCACGACACCCGAACCGAGGCCGCCCGCCGCGAGCTGGACCGTCTCCGCGATCCCGGCGGCGGCGTGCTCGGCACCCATCTGGAGCGCGGCGCGCCGCCGGGCGGCATCGACGAGACCGATCCCGCCGAGGTCTGGGGCCGGCGCATCGGACGCGGCGCCGCGGTGCTGGCGGGCATCGCCGCCCTCTACTACCTGTTCGACACCTATATCCGCTGACCCCCGCCCGACATGACGACGAACTGGTCCGATCTCCAGGCCCCGAGCCTCGACGACTTCGAGCGCATGGCGCGCGCCGCGTTCGCCGGCCTGCCGGAGGCGTTCCGCCAGCTCACCGAGGGCGTGGTCATCCGCGTCGACGACTTCCCCGCCGAGGATGTGCTGAAGGAGCTGGGCGCGCAGAGCGAGTTCGACATTCTCGGCCTGTTCCAGGGCATCGGCATCGCCCAGGACGGCGCGACGCCCCAGACCGGGCAGATGCCCAACATCATCCACCTCTACCGCCGGCCGATCCTGGACTACTGGGCCGACCACGAGGAGACGCTGGGCACCATCGTCAGCCATGTGCTGATCCACGAGATCGGGCACCATGTCGGCCTGTCGGACGAGGACATGGAGGCCATCGAGGCCTCGGTCGCGTGATCGCGCGGGCTATTTCAGCGCCCGCGAGATCGGGCCGAGCTGCCACATGGCGATCCCCGACAGAGCGGCCAGCGGGAACAGCATGAGCCGCACCGCATCGGCGAACAGCGGGTTGCCGCCGGCGGGCGAATAGACATACAGCCCCACCAGCGTCGCGATCAGGATGTGCGTCCAGCGCAGCGTCGATCTCCAGGCGGTCGGCGACATCGTGCGGTGCTCCTCGATCATGGCGCGCGGCGCTCCGTATTGCCGCAGCGGCGGCGCGCGTGTCACATGCGGCTGCACAGGATACGTCGGGAAGACACCGGCCAGATGGCATCCCTCACCACCGCATTGCGCAGCGCGCGCTCCATCCTCGCGCTCGTCCTCGCCCTCGTGCTGTGCTTCGGCGCCGCCCGCATCGGCGCCATGGCCAACACGCCGGAGGCCATGGCCTGGTATGACGGCCTGCGGCAGCCGTTCTTCTCGCC
>JAEWEX010000132.1 GCA_023389135.1 Pseudomonadota bacterium
ATGGCCGCCGCGATCTCCTCCGGCTGGCCGAACCGGCCCATGGGCACATCCGCCAGGAACATGCGCCGGTTGGCCTCCGCCTCCGGGCCTTCCAGGTTGTTGCGCCGGAACATCTCGGTCTCGGTGGGCCCGGGCGAGACCACGTTGGCGGTGATGCCGGAGGTGGCCAGTTCCAGCGCCCAGGTGCGGGTCATGCCGATCAGGCCCGCCTTGGCGGCGCTGTAGCTGGTGCGCTTCGGCCGGCCGAGCGCGCCGCGGCTGGAGATGTTGACGATCCGGCCGTAGCGCCGCGCCTGCATGCCCGGCAGCACGGCCTGCGTGCACTGGACGCTGGCGCGGATGTTGAGGTCCAGCACCTGGTGGAGATGGTCCAGGTCCACATCCCCGAGGAGTTCGGGGACGTTGAGCCCCGCGCAGTTCACGATGCCGTCGACGTCGTGATTGCGCACGACGTCGTCCAGCGCCTCGGCGAGCAGCGCCCGGTCGCCGAGGTCGGCGGCGACGAATTCGCCCGGAAAATCCTCGGCCGGCCGGCGTGCGATGCCGACCACGGCGTGGCCGCGCTCCGCCAGCAGCCGGGCTGTCGCCAGCCCGATGCCGCGGCTCGCGCCGGTGACGAGGATCGTGTCGGACATCGCCGCCGCCTTGCCCGTCATCCGGTCAGGAGAACACGTTCCAGGACTGGTAGCCGACCGGGATGGTCCGCACGTGCTCGCCCGCGCGGCGGTCGAGGAAGCGGTGGCCCTCCTTGAACACGGTCTGGATGTTCTCGCGGTCGGCCAGCACCTTGATGTCCTTGGAGGGATCGCCCTTGACCAGCACCAGGTCGGCGAGCTTGCCCTTCTCGATGGTGCCGATGTCCTTGTCCAGATGGAGCGCCTCGGCGGCGTTCTTGGTGGCGGTCAGGATCGCCTCCATGGGCGTCATGCCGAGATCGACGTAGAGCGCCAGCTCGTCGCCGTTGGAGCCCATGTCCGGCTCGAAGCCCATGTCGGTGCCCATGGCGATCTTGACGCCGGCCTTGTGCATCGCCTGGAAGGTGTCGAAGCAATGCTGCTGGAGGCCCTTCATCTTCGACAGGGTGAACTCCGGCGTGCCGGTCTCGCGGCGGATGGCGATGGCGTGGTCGGTGCGGTGGGAGAGGGTGGGGGTCACGGGCACGCCCGCCTCGACGATCATCTCGATCGTCTCCTCGTCGTGGAACACCATGTGCTCGATGGTGTCGGCCTTCGCCTTCAGCGCCATGCGCTGGGCGGCCGGCGTGAAGCAGTGGATCGAGCAGTACTTGTGCTGGGCGTGGGCCTCGTCGGCCACCAGGTCCAGTTCCTCCTGGGTGTGGTTGCGGACGTCGGGGGCCTCCTTGTCGGTGCCGCCGCCGCCGGACGCGCAGGTCTTCAGCCAGTCGGCGCCCACCAGCAGGTTGCGCCGGGCGAGCTTGCGCATCTCCTCCACGCCGTCGGCGGTCGCGCCCTCGGGGCGGATGTGGGCGCGCGGGTTGATCAGGTCCAGATGCGAGCCGGTGCCGACCGTGAACGCGCCGCAGATGATGCGCGGGCCGCCGAAGATGCCGGCGTTGATGGAGTCGCGGACCGCCACGGCGGACTGGATCATGTTGCCCTTGGGCGTCAGGTAGCCCAGGTCGCGCAGGGTCGTGAAGCCGCGCTCCAGGCAGAGCTGCGCGTGGAAGAGCATGTACATCTGCTGCAGCTCGTGGCTGACCTCCCACTGCGCGACGCGGTAGTTCTTGAAGGTGAGGTTGTTGAACATGCACAGGTGAAGGTGCGTGTCCATCATGCCCGGCATCAGCGTCAGCGACGGCTCGTCGATGACATGCGCGTCCGGCGGAATCTGGATGGAGGCGGCGGGTCCGACCGCCTTGATGCGCTTGCCCTCGATCAGCACCGCGGCGTCGCGGACGGTGGGGCCGCCATTGCCGTCGATCAGTGTGCCGACCTTGATTGCCGTTACGGATGCCATTTTCTTACCTCGAGGCTTCACGGCCCGACCGCAGGTCGGTTCGCTGGTTGAAACGTTGGTTCATTCTGATACGCATTCGGAGCTGCGGGTCAAGCCGTTCGGCCGGTGTCGATATCGGCGCCCGAGATGCAGAATGGGGAGCGAAAACATGACTGCTATGACGCTGGCTGCTGCAAATTCCATCATTTCCGAGGCGTTTTCGGAGGCGGCTCGGCGCGGCGCCAGGCCTCTGGCCATGGCCGTTCTCACGGCCGAGGGCAGCGTGATCTCGCTGCAGCGTCAGGATGGCGCCAGCATGTTTCGAACCGACGTTGCAACAGGTAAAGCGTGGGGCGCTGTCGCCATGGGGCAGTCGACGCGGAAGCTGGCGGAGAAGGCCCGGGAGAATCCGTCCTTCGTGCAGGGGCTCGCAGCTGTCTCGGGCGGGCGCATCCTCGCGAGCCCCGGCGGCGTTCTCGTGACCGATGCCGCGGGCCGCGTGCTGGGTTCGGCCGGCATCAGCGGCGACAGCGGGCCCAATGACGAGGCGATCGCGATCCATGGCATCGAGGCTGCGGGCTTCGTCGCCGCCCACGAGGTCTAGGCGCGCGGTCGCGCCGGGCCGGCTAGCTTCGCGCACCGGCCGTCATCCCCCACTTGCGCGTCGTCCGCTCCTCCAGCGTGTGAAACACGAAGCGCTCGAACAGCAGTCCGATGATGCCGATCACCAGCAGCACCGCGAGCATGACGCCTGCATTGAGGAACTCCTTGGCGTTGAAGATCATCTGGCCGAGGCCGTAGCGCGGGCTCGCGAGCAGTTCTCCGCCGATGACGCCGATCCACGCACGCCCGAGCGCCAGCCGTGCGCCCGTGATGATGTAGGGGAGCGCTCCGGGCCACATGACATTGCGGAACAGCGCCCACTGGCCGGCGCCCATCACCTTGGCGGCGCGCACCCAGAGCGGATTGACCGCGCGCACGCCCGCCCAGACGTTGTAGATCAGCGGGAAGGATGCGGCGTAGACCACCACGGCGATGGTTGCGGTGTCGCCGATCCCGAACCAAAGCGTGAACAGCGGCACCCACGCCAGCGACGGGATCGGCAACAGCACGCTCACCAGCGGCAGGAAGAAGCGCTCTGCAAATCGGCTGCGGGCCATCAGCAGGCCGAGCGGTACCGCAATGGCGAATGCGACCGCCATGCCGAAGGCGACGCGTCCCATGGTGTAGCCGGCGTTGATCCAGAGCGTGCCGTTCACTGCCATTTCGTAAAGGCGTGTCGCGATCAGCGCGATCGGCGGGGTGAGCGCCTGCGAGAACATCCCGCTGCGGGCGAAGGCCTCCCAAATAATGGCGCATGCCACCACGCCGGCCGCGCCGCGCAGGAAGCCTGGGGACACGTAGCGCGTCATGCCGTTGCCATCCCCCAGCGCACGACGGTCGCCCGCTCGATGCGTTGGAAAACCTGGGTTTCGAGAAGGACGCCGATCAGGCCGATGACCGCGATAGTGGCCAGCATGACGTCGGTGTTGAGGAAGGTCTGCGAGCCGAAGATCAGCCAGCCAAGACCGGTCTGGACCGACATCAGCATCTCCACCGCGATCAGGATGCGCCAGCCATTGGCGAGCCCGAGCCTCAGCCCGATCAGCACGTAGGGCAGGGCCCCCGGAAGGATGACCTGCCGCAGTACCTCTCGGTCGCCAGCGCCCATGACTTCGGCGGACCGCAGCCAGAGCGGCTTAACGGATTTCACCCCGCGCCAAGTGTTGATGATGATGACGAAGGACGACGAGATGCCCACAAGCAGGATGGTCGGCAAATCCCCCAGTCCGAACCACAGAACGAACAGCGGAGCGTAGGCCAGGCCGGGGATCGGATAGGCGAAGCTGACGAGCGGCAGCAACGTGTCCTCGATCCACTGCTTGCGGCCCATCAGCCCGCCGATCAGCAGGCCGATTGCGGCGGCGATGGCGAAGCCCGCCAGCAGCCGGTACATGGTCGAGATCACCGCCTCCAGCAGCACACCGCTTGAGGCGATGCGTACGAAAGCGTCTAAGATGGTCGTGAGGCCCGGTACCAGCTTGGGCGGGAAGCCTCCGTAATTGACGAAGGCTTCCCA
>JAEWEX010000017.1 GCA_023389135.1 Pseudomonadota bacterium
GCGAGCGCCTGCGCGGCGGCCGCGGCGGCCGCGGCCGGGCCCGGCTGAGGCTGCTCGATGGCCGCCAGCGGCCCCTGTCGCCGGGCCGAGCGGCCTGGGCGATCATGACGATCTTCTTGAGCACGTCCTCGCCCGCGGCGATCTGGCCGGTCATGTCCGATGACAGGCGCTCGGCGCGGCCGAGACGGTCGCTCAGCGCCGCGTCGCACTCGCCAACCGCCTGCCGGAGCCCCTTGATGGCGCGCTCCGCGATATCGGTTGCCGTGACCAGTTCCGCGATGGTCTGGCGCAGCGTCTCGTCGTCGGTGCGCAGCTTCACCAGCTTGCGGTTCAGCACCCAGCAATAGGCGATGGTCGCCACCAGCAGGCACGCGACCATGGTCTCGATCATCAGGGCGAAGACGTTTGCCATGTCAGGCGACCTCCTGGCGGGCGATGGCCGCCTCGAACATGTCGAGCGTGGTGCGCGAGCGGCGCAGCGGCCGTGCGACCTGCACCGCCACATGGTCGCCGGCGCGGCCGATCCGCCCCTCGGTTACGGTGACGTCGCCGCAGCGCAGCTCCACGAGCGCTTCGGGGGCGACGTCCAGCATCAGCGTGTCGCCGACCTCCAGCGCCATGATCCTGCGGATGGGCAGACGGTCCTCGTAGAGCACCGCCGCCACCTCGATCTCCGCCACCGATATCTCGGTGGCGAGATGGCTCTCCCAGGTGGTGTCGCGGCCGAACTTCTCGCCCATGAAGCCTTGCAGCAGCACGTCGCGGATCGGCTCGATGGTGGCGTAGGGCAGCAGGAACTCGAAGGTTCCGCCGCGGTCCTCCATGTCGATCCTGAGGCGGATCAGGATCGCGGCGTTGGCCGGCCGCGCGACGGCGGCGAAGCGCGGATTGGTCTCCAGCCTGTCGATCCGGAAATTCACCGGGGACAGCGGCGCAAAGGCCTGCTCGGCATCGGCCATCACGATCTCGAGCATGCGCCTGACGAGGTTCGTCTCGATGGTGGTGTAGGGCCGCCCCTCGACCTTCATGGGGCTGACGCCGCGGCGCCCGCCCAGCAGCACGTCGATGATCGAGTAGATCAGGCTGGAATCCACCGTGACGATGCCGAAATTGTCCCACTGCTCGGCCTTCACCACCGCGAGGATCGCCGGCAGCGGGATGGAGTTGAGGTAATCGCCGAAGCGCACCGAGGTGATGGTGTCCAGCGACACCTCGACATTGTCCGAGGTGAAGTTGCGCATGGAGGTCGTGAGCAGCCGCACCAGGCGGTCGAACACGATCTCCAGCATCGGCAGCCGCTCGTAGGAGACCATCGCCGAATCGATGATCGCCCGGATGCCCGAATTGTCGCCGAGATTGCCCTCCTCCATGGAGAAGCCGAGCAGCCCGTCGATCTCGTCCTGGGTGAGGACGCGGTCCGCCCCGCCGCGCGACAGCGGCGCCGCGCCGCCGGACGACCCGCCGAGCCCGTCCTCGTCGCCGAGCATGGCGGCCCATTCGGCGGCCATCTGCTCGCCGGCCTCGCCGTCGCCCTGCTCCAGCGCCGCCGCCCACTGGGCCGCCAGCGCCTCCTGGTCGAGATCGTCGTCAGGCGCTGCCATCTGGCTCACTGGAGAATGAGTTCCTTGAAGAGGATGGCGTCGACCCGGCCCGGATAGACCGCGGCGTTGATGCGGCGCAGCAGCTCCTCCTTCAGCCGGTAGAGCCCGGCGGAGCCCTCGATGTCGGCGGGACGCAGCTCGCGCAGGTGGACCTGGAACGCGTCCAGCACCCGCGGCATCATCGGCTGGATGCGATCCGCCAGCCGCTGCTCGGCGATCTCCAGCGTGATCTTGATGCGCAGATATTGCGGCCGCTCGCCGGCGACGCTGAGATTGACCACCATGTCGTCGAGATCGACGAACACCGGCGGCGCGACGGTCTCGACCGCCTCCCCGCCGCCGCCGAACATGGCGCCGAGGGTGTCGCCTGCGAGCCACCACGCGCCGCCGCCTGCGAGCCCGAGCGCCAGCAGCGCCGCGCCGCCCATGGCCACGAGCCGGCGACGGCCGCGGGCGGGCGTCTGCTCCGCCTCCTCGGCGACATCGGCGTCCTGGAGTTCCGCCCCCGCGACATTGGCCATGCGCAATTCCCCGGCCCGGCGGCCGCCCCCACAAATCCCGGATTAAGGCTAGGTTAAAAAGGGTTAACGAAATGTTGTCGGGACCGCCCGGCCGGCAGTTTTTGCCGGGGCATTTCTGCGCGACGTGCGGATGCGACCGGCCGGCGCTCACCGCTTCCTATGGTTAACCGACTGCAAACACACGATTTCCCGAATTGGCACGGCGTCTGCAATGAGATCGGTGGCCGGCATGTCGGGAAGGGCATGCGGGCCGTCGGATCAACGACCGGGGGAAGCGGTCGCCATGGAAAACGCAAGCCTCATCGGGCTTTCGCGTCAGGTTGCGCTGCGGCGCGAGCTGGACGTGATCGCCCACAACATCGCCAATGTCGACACGGCGGGCTTCAAGGCCCAGCGCGTCGCCTTCGAGCAGTTCCTGATGCCCGAGGCCCGCGGCGACGGGTTCCCGGCCGCCGACCGCGGCATTCACTACGTGCAGGATCGCGGCACCTGGCGCAGCATGGCGTCCGGCGCCATGGAGACCACCGCCGCGCCGCTGGACGTGGCGGTCAACGGCGACGGCTTCTTCGTGGTGGAGACCGCGGGCGGCGAACGCCTGACGCGCAACGGCGCGTTCCAGGTCGCGGCAGACGGCACCGTCGTCACCGCCGCGGGCGATCCGGTGCTCACCACCGCCGGCCGGCTCGTGCTGGCGGAGGACGAGACCGGCCTCACCTTCGGGCCCGACGGCACCATCACCACCTCAGCCGGCGAGCGCGGGCGCCTCAGGCTCGCGACGGTCGACGACCCGCAGGCGCTGACCGCTCAGGGCGACAGCCTGTTCGAGCCAGGCGGCCCGCTGGTGGAGATCGCCCCTGGAGACGCCCGTGTGATGCAGGGCGTGCTCGAGAAATCCAACGTCCGTCCGATCGTCGAGATCAGCCGGCTCATGCAGGTCACGCGCTCCTACGAGAGCCTGGCGTCGCTGATGCAGCGCGGCGACGACCTGCGCCGCGGGGCGCTGGAGCGTCTCGCGGACATCCCGGCCTGAGGAGAGACTGAGATGCGCGCCCTCTACACCGCCGCCACCGGCATGATGGCCCAGGAGATGAACGTCGAGGTCATCTCCAACAACATCGCGAACATGCGCACCACCGGCTACAAGCGCCAGCGCGTGGACTTCCAGGACATGCTCTACCAGGTGCTGCGCCGCCCGGGCACCACCACGTCGGAGACCGGCTCCATGGTGCCGGCGGGGCTGGAGATCGGCTCCGGCGTCAAGACCGCGGCGACGCCGCGCGTCATGAGCCAGGGCAATGTCAGCCCCACCGAGAAGGAACTCGACATCGCCATCCGCGGCGAGGGCTTCTTCCGCGTGCAGATGCCCGACGGCACCACCGCCTACACCCGCGACGGCTCCTTCGAACTGGACGCCAACGGCACGCTGGTGACCGTCGACGGCTACACCATCGACCCCGGCATCGTCATTCCGCAGGACGCCACCGCCATCGCCATCAATGCCGAGGGCACCGTGCAGGTGTCGCTGCCGGGCCAGGCCGCGCCCCAGGAGGTCGGGCAGATCCAGCTTGCCCGCTTCGTCAACAAGGCCGGGCTGCTGGGCGTCGGCGACAACCTCTACCGCGAGACCGACGCCAGCGGCCCGGAACTGGTCGGCACCGCCGGCACCGAGGGCTACGGCACGCTGCTCCAGCGCTACCTGGAGGAGGGCAACGTCAACGCGGTCACCGAGATCTCGGACCTGATCGCGGCCCAGCGGGCCTACGAGATGAACTCCCGCGTCATCTCCGCCGCCGACAAGATGCTCGAAGCAACCGCCAATCTGAGGTGAGCGCCATGATCACGCACCCCCTGCGCATGATGGCCGCCTTCCTCCTGGGCCTCGCCTTCGCCGCGGCCTTCGCGGCGGGCGTCAGGGCCGCCCCCGCGCTCCGCGCAGAGGTGACGGTGGAGGCCGAGATCGTGCGGCTCGGCGACCTCGTCGAGGGCGCGGGCGAGCTCGGCGGCACCGCCCTGTTC
>JAEWEX010000136.1 GCA_023389135.1 Pseudomonadota bacterium
CCCGCGACGAGATGCGGATCAGCGCCTGGAGCACGATGGCCAGCACGGCGGCCTTGAGGCCGAGGAAGAGCCCCTCCACCAGCGGCAGCTCGCCCCAGGTCACGTAGACGACCGACAGCGCCATGATGGCGGCGACGCCCGGCAGGATGAACAGCAGCCCCGCCGCCAGCCCGCCGCGCACGCCGCCCACCAGCCAGCCCGAATAGGTGGCGAGCTGTTGCGCCTCCGGTCCGGGCAGCAGCATGCAGAAGTTGAGGGCATGGAGGAAGCGGCGTTCGTCCAGCCACTTCTTCTCGTCCACCAGCACCCGGTGCATCAGCGCGATCTGGCCCGCCGGACCGCCGAACGACATCAGGCCGATGCGCCCGAAGGTGCGCACGATCTCGGCGAAGGAGACCGGGGCCGGAACGGCGGACGCGGCTGCCGCAGGGTCGGTTGCGTCGGTCATGGCTTCTGCCTAGCCGCGGGCCAGGCGTGGGTCTCGGCGGCGGCGTCCCGCGCCCATCGGTAGAAGGCGTCGTAAAGGACCATGCCGGCATCGAGCTGCTGCAGGTCGTCGGAATGGATCCGGGAGAGGCCGAGCGAGGCCGCCAGCAGCCCCGCGGCTTCCGGCGCCAGGTCGAGCCGCGACGTGTCGGCGGCCCGCACGATGGCGGCCAGCCGGTCCAGCGCGTCTCCCGACAGGCCGAACTCCTCGACCATGACGTCGAAGGTGCAGCGCTCGCCGCGATGGCTCCAGAACACTCCCTCGCAGTCGAACGGGGTCGCCGCGAAGCGGTCGGCCACGGCCTCCACCTCCGGCGCCGCCACGAACAGGAACACGGCGCGCGGATCGACGAAGCGCCGGATCAGCCATGGACAGGCGATGCGGTCGATCTTGGGGCGCGCGCGGGTGACCCAGACGGTGCGGCCGAGCGGGTCGGCCGGAGGCAGCGCGGCAGCCGGAACCGCGGGGTGGCCCGCCGCGGCCCAGCCGGCGAAGCCGCCCTCCAGGATTTCAGCGCGGATGCCGGCATGGCGCAGCCACGCGGCGACGCCCTCGCTGAGCTTGCGGCCGGCCTGGCAGACCGCCACCACGTTCTGTCCCGTATATTCCGCGGACCAGCGGGCGACATCGCCGTGGCCGCGCCGGCGCGACGCCGGGACGAGCCTGGGGTCGAGGGCGAAGTCCTCGTCGGTGCGCACGTCGACGATCGCCGGCGCGGCGGGTGTGCCCACCAGGCGGGCGAGCTTGTCCGATGAAATGGCCGTTGGAGACGG
Organism: Pseudomonadota bacterium; assembly: GCA_023389135.1. Taxonomy (GTDB): domain Bacteria; phylum Pseudomonadota; class Alphaproteobacteria; order Rhizobiales; family Methylopilaceae; genus Agaricicola. The sequence continues at coordinate 1,261 of JAEWEX010000136.1, forward strand.
CATCACGAGCGTCCTCGATTTCGATCTGGGGGACGCGATGCTTCAGCGTGACGCCTCATGGGGAGACCGCGATCCCCACGGATCGATAATGACCGTCGGTGACGGTGCCGTGTCAAGCGCCCGCGCCCGCCGGACAACGACCGATGCCGCCGCCCCGGTCGCGCCCGCATGGCTGCCATGCGCCGCCCCTTGCGCCGGAAGGCCGCGCGCCCGACGTATAGGGGCCGATGTTCCGCTTCTTCGAAACCTATCTCGACCCCACCGCCACCCCGAAGGAGCCGGAGCCACCCTCCGACATCTGGGGCTTTTACTGGCACTATGCCAAGCAGGCCAAGGGCCTGTTCGTGGCGCTGTTCGTGGTCGAGCTGCTGGTGGCCGTGACCGACGCCGCCATCCCGTGGTTCATCGGCCGCATCGTCACCATGGTGACCACGGTGCCGGCGGAGACCTTCTTCGCGGAAACCTGGCCCTGGCTCGCGGGCATGGCGTTCGTGGTCGCGGTGGCGCGGCCGGCGGTGTCCATCCTGCGCTCGCTGATCTCCAACCAGGCTCTGGCCGGGCCGTTCACCACCATGATCCGGTGGCAGAACCACTGGCACGTGGTGCGGCAGAGCTGGGCGTTCTTCCAGAACGACTTCGCCGGCCGGATTTCCAGCCGCGTGATGCAGACCGGGCGCTCGCTGCGCGAAAGCATCGCGGCGGCCATCGTCGCGGTCTGGCACATCGTCGCCTATGGCGCGCTGGCGGTGGCCATGACGGCGGCCGCCGACCCGTGGCTGTCGCTGCCGATCCTGCTGTGGTTCGCGGGCTACTGCGCCATGCTGTGGTGGTTCGTGCCGCGCATGCGGGAGCGCTCCCGGATCGCGTCCGAGGCGCGCTCGGCGGTGTCGGGCCGGGTGGTGGACAGCTACACCAACATCCTCACCGTCAAGCTGTTCGCGCGGCCCGACGAGGAGGACGCCTATGTCCGCAAGGGTTTTGAGCGGCTGAACCGGGATTTCCTGTCGCAGCAGCGTCTAACGACGGGATTCGGCGGGGTGCTCGCCGTGCTGAACGGCCTGCTGGTGGCAGGCTCGGGGGCATTCGCGGTGGTGCTGTGGCAGGCCGGCGCGGTGGAGGTCGGCGTGGTCGCCATGGTGCTGCCGCTCACCTTCCAGCTCACCTCCATGTCGCGCTGGATCGCGTTCCAGGTGTCGTCGATCTTCGAGGAGATCGGCGCGGTGCAGGAGGGCATGCTGACCATCGCACAGCCCCTGCAACTGACCGACAGCGCGGGCGCCGCCCCGCTGGACGTGTCGCGGGGCGCCGTGCGCTTCGACGACGTGACCTTCGGCTACGGGCCGGAGCGCCCGGTGATCCACGGCCTGACGCTGGATGTGAAGCCCGGCGAGCGCATCGGCCTGATCGGCCGCTCCGGCGCGGGCAAGTCGACGCTGGTCAACCTGATGCTGCGGTTCTTCGAGATCGGCCGGGGCCGCATCCTGATCGACGGGCAGGACATCTCGAAGGTCACCCAGGAGAGCCTGCGCGGCGCCATCGCGGTGGTGACCCAGGACACCTCGCTGCTGCACCGCTCGATCCGCGCCAACATCCGCTATTCGCGCCCGGACGCCACCGACGCCGAGGTGGAGGCCGCCGCCCGCGCGGCGGAGGCGCACGAGTTCATCCTCGACCTGCACGACTGGCGCGGCCGCTCGGGCTACGACGCCCATGTGGGCGAGCGCGGCGTCAAGCTCTCCGGCGGCCAGCGGCAGCGCGTCGCCATCGCCCGGGTGATCCTCAAGAACGCGCCCATCCTGGTGCTGGACGAGGCCACATCGGCGCTGGATTCCGAGGTCGAGGCGGTGATCCAGTCGAGCCTCGACCGGCTGATGGCCGGCAAGACCGTGATCGCCATCGCCCACCGGCTGTCCACCATCGCGCAGATGGACCGCCTGGTGGTGATGGACGAGGGCCGCATCGTGGAGATGGGCACCCATGACGAGCTGATCGCCCGCGGCGGCCACTACGCCGCGCTTTGGGCCCGGCAGTCCGGCGGCTTCCTCGACGTGGGCGAGACCGCCGCGGCGGAGTTAGGGGCGGGACAGCTTTTTTCAGGACCGTCCGCCGGAACCCCCGTCCTGCTCCGGCTTGGGGGCCTGTGACGGAGGAAGCCGGGCCCTCCGGTCGAGCCGGAGGGCGACGGAGGTCGACCGACATCGTCACGGGAGAAGCAACCGAACCACCGTCCTGCTCCGGCTTGACCGGAGCACCCAGCTTGCGGGGCCTGTGACGGAGGAAGCTGGGCCCTCCGGTCGAGCCGGAGGGCGACGGAGGGTGGCCGGCATCGTTACGGGAGATGCAACCGAACCACCGTCCTGCTCCGGCTTGACCGGAGCATCCGGCTTGCGGGGGCTGTGACGGAGGAAGCTGGGCCCTCCGGTCGAGCCGGAGGGCGACGGAGGGTGACCGGCACCGT
>JAEWEX010000266.1 GCA_023389135.1 Pseudomonadota bacterium
CCGAGAACACGCGGTCGAAGCCGGCGAGCCCGCGCCGGTAGGTGTGGCCGTAGCCCTTCACGAGGTCAGCGCATTCGGCGGTCTCCACGCCGAAATCGTAGCCGATGCGCGCCGCGCCCTGGACACCGGCGAGCCAGCGCGCATTGAGCCGCTCCTCGGCGGCGAAGCGCCAGGAGCGGCGGCGCATGACGCGCATGCCGGAAAGCGCCTTCAGCGTCAGGAAGCCGGTGATCGTGTCGCTGCGGATGTGGAGCCCCACATGGAAGCGGTCCTCGCCGCGTCGGCGCACGAAGGCGAGGAAGCGCTCGGCGAGGCCGGGCGGCAGCAGGGCGCAGATCTCCTCCGGGCCGGGCTTCAGATATTCGGTGATGCGCACCGGCTCGCCCGCCTTCGCACGCGCCTCGCCGCGCACCGCGGCGTAGCGGCTGGCGCGGGTCTTGAGGTCGGCGACGCGGATCACGTCCTCCCACGTCATGCGCAGCGCCAGATGGCGTGCGCCCTCGACGGTCAGGCGCCAGCCGCGGTCGGCGCCGCCCAGCGCGCGGTCGAGTTCGAGAAGCTCCCGAACCCGGCCCATGTAGGCGCCGGCCCAGGCCGCGTCCTGGTAGTCCAGCGTGCGCGCATGGCCGTTGGCGACCACGAACCGGGTCTCGACCGGGACGTCGCCGATGCCCGGCGCGTCGGGCATGCCGGCGGCCGGGGCGGCGGCGGCCCCGGGCGCAAGGCCGCCCGCGGCCGCGTCGAAACCCAGCGCGAAGCCCTTCAGGCTCGCCGCCACGCCGCGCCCGCCGGCCTCGATCTGGGCACGGAAATGCTCCGGTGCGACCGGCAGCGCCCGCGATCCGGCGAGCGCGCCGAGCAGCACCGCGCTGATCACGGTTCCGGCCTCCGCCGTGGCGCGCTCCATGTCGAACACCACCGCACGCCGCGACAGGTCGTGCACGGCCTTCAGCGCGCGGGCGTCGTCGTAGCGGCCGTCCTGCATCGCCATCTTCTCGGAGGTCGCGTAGACCCGGTGGGCGGAGGCGACCAGCGTGGTGCGCCCGGGGGTGACGAAGCCGTTCTGGACCGCGCGGGCGGCCTCGATCAGTTCCGAGGCCACCATGACGTCGACCCGTCCCGGCGCCGGCGTCAGCGCGAACACCGGCCGGCGGCCGCCGAGCTCGGCCAGCGGCACCGGGCAGAACTCGATGTAGTAGGTGGTGGCTCCGGTGCGCTGCGCGACGCCGGGGATGGAGGTCGACTGGCACGGATATCCCGCAGCGCGGATCGCGCCCGCCACCCAGTCGGCCAGCGTGCCGCCGCCCTCGCCGCCCAGCGCCGCGATCAGGATCGAGACCGGCTCCATATGCTCCGGGACGGGCGGGGTCAGGGTCATGCGGCGGCCCGCGCCCTGCCCGCCAGCGCGCCGATCACCGCGCCGCGGATGCGCGCCAGGACACGGTCGAGGAACCCGGGATTCTGCACGATCTCGGCCTTGTAGAAGGACGGGCACAGGATCGCGGCATGTGCGACCTCGCCGCAATTGCCGCAGCCGACGCAGCCCTGGGTGACATGGGCGACCGGCGCCCGGCGCAGCGGGTCGGATGTCGATTTCACCGTCAGCGTCGGACAGCCCGACAGCCGGATGCAGGAATGGTCGCCGGTGCAGGTGGTCTCGTCGACGCCGAAGCGGGTGCGCACCACGCGCCGCCCGGCCTTGAGCGCCGCCGCCTCCACCGGCCGCTCGCGGCGCTGGCGGGCCAGCATGCACTCGCCCTCGGCGACGATCACGCGCAGGCCCTCGCCCCTGGCCCGCACCGCCTGCTTCAGCGTGTCGATCAGCCGGCCGACCCGGTAGCTGGAGACGGTCCTGACCCATTTGACGCCGACGCCCTTCAGCGCGCTCTCGATGGCCATGCCGCTGGCCTGGTCGCGGGAATTGGTGCCGGTGGAGGGGATGTGCTGGTGGCCGGTGGCGGAGGAATAGCCGTTCTTCAGGATGATCAGCACGCCCTCGTCGCGGTTGAAGACGTGGTTGGCGATGCCGGTGGTCAGCCCCTGATGCCAGAACCCGCCGTCGCCCATGATGCTGACGACGGGGTTCCTCATCATCGAGGACAGGCTGGTGGAGGAGGCGAGCCCGAGGCCGTAGCCGAGGATGGTGTTGCCGACCCTGAACGGCTCCAGCGTCGCGAAGGAGTGGCAGCCGATGTCGGCGCTGACATGGAGCTTGCCCACCTGCTGCTCGGCCAGCCGGATGGCGGCGAACACCGGCCGCTCCGGACAGCCGGTGCAGAAGCCCGGCGGGCGGGCGGGCACCGGCTCGCCCAGGATCTCCAGCGCCTGGCGGCGGCTGTCCTCGACCGCGCGCACCGCGGCGCTGGCCGTGGCGGGCGCGACGGACGCGGACCGCGCGAGGCCCAGGAACCGGTCCAGCCCCTGCATCAGCACGCCCGCGACGTATTCGCCCGCCATGGGCAGGCAGTTCTTGCCATGGACGCGGGTGGCGATGCCGGCATCGGACAGGATCGCCTTGATCTCGGTCTCGATGAAGGCGGGCTGGCCCTCCTCGACCACCAGCACCGCCTTGCGGTCACGGCAGAACGCCTCGATCTCGGAGGGCAGCAGCGGGTGCACGCAGTTGAGCACCAGCATGGGCACGGGCGAGCGGCCGAAGGCGTCGGCAAGCCCCACCGCGCGCAGCGCGGCGACGACGTGGTTGTACATGCCGCCCTGCAGGATGAGGCCGATATCAGAGGCCTCGCCGTCCATGACCTCGTTGACGCCGCGCTCCGCGAGGAACGCCAGCGCGGCGGGGCGGCGCACCTCGACCTTGAGCTTCTCCTGCACATAGGTGGCCGGCGGCAGGCTGATGCGGTCCTTGTGGAACACCGGCTCGGCGATCACGTCGCGGGTGGAATGGCGCGGCCGGCGGTTGTCGCGGGCGCGGAACCGGCCGGTCATGTGGCAGGCGCGGATGCGCAGCTCCATCATCACCGGCGTGTTGCTCGCCTCCGACAGCTCGAAGGAGGTCTCCACCAGGTCCACGATCTTCTGCAGGTCGGGCCGGGGGTCCATCAGCCAGAACTGCGACTTCATGGCGAAGGCGTGGGAGCGCTCCTGGATGATGGAGGAGCCCTCGCCATAGTCCTCGCCGACCACGATCAGCGCGCCGCCCACCACGCCGGGCGAGCACAGGTTGGAGATGGCGTCGGCCGCGACATTGGTGCCGACGATGGACTTGAAGGTGACGGCGCCGCGCACGGGATAGTTGATGGAGGCGCTGAGCATGGCGGCCGCGCCGGCCTCGTTGGCGCAGGTCTCCAGATGGATGCCCAGCTCGGACAGCAGGTCCTGCGCGTCGCTGAGCACGTCCACCAGCGCGGAGACCGGGGCGCCCTGGTAGCCCCCCACATAGGACACGCCGGACTGCAGCAGCGCCTTGGTGACGGCCAGGATGCCCTCGCCCTCGAAGACGTCGCCGTCGCCGGCCCTGAGCTGCCCGACCTCTTCCGCGAAAGAACGCTCCGGCACGGTGTCGCTCCTGGATCAGGGGTCAGCGCGCGGCGAGGCGCGCCCTGAGGCGCTCCAGCGACACCACCGCGCGTTCGTGGCGGCCATGCCCGACCGGCTGGCCGCCGGTAGCGGCGGCGACCTCGAAGGTCACCCGGCGACCCTCGACCGCGACCACGGCGACGGTGATGTCCACCCGGCCGCCCAGCGGCGCGGAGCCCACATGGGCGACGCCGACCCGGGCGCCGACGCTGTCCTGGCCCGGCTCGAGCATCTCCAGCAGCAGGTCGCGGCAAGCCATCTCCATGTCCTCGATCATGGCCGGGGTCGAATAGACCCGCAGGTCGGGACCCATGAAGCCGATGGCGCGGCGGTCGTCGACCGCCACCGTGCGTGTGGCGCTGGCACCCGTTGCGATCATTGCGACCGTCCTCCCCGAGGGAGACGGTAGCCAAGCAGGTTCAGTTTTGCAATTCGGGACGGCGCGATGGCTGAATGGGCCGTTCTGACGAGGGTCGGCAGGGCGCCCTGGCCC
>JAEWEX010000364.1 GCA_023389135.1 Pseudomonadota bacterium
GCCCATGGCGGTCGCGGCCGGCCCGGCATCGGCGGCCTGCGACGCGACGGCGACGAGCGCGCCGGCCGCAAGCGCGACTGTCGCGGCATGGGCGCGCCGGGTCTCGATCTGGTGCAGCGCCATGTGCATGGCGCTGAGCGCGACCGCCAGTACGGCGACGAATCCGACGAGCTGACCAGACAGCCCCATGCGTGCGGCGCGCCCACGGCGCACGGGCCCAGCCTCCGCCACCCGATCCTCCCCGGACAGCGCCGCACCCGGAGGGCCGCGGCCGCGTCGAAGCGCGGAGCGTGGGCGCGCGCGATTAACTCCGGGTAAACTCTGATGGAAAATGTGGAATATCAGATGGTCTGGTTGTAGGCCCCGACCTCGGGGTGACGGCGCAGCACGCCGTCCATGGCCGAAAACATCTCCCGCATCCGCGCTTCCGACACCGGGCTTTCGACCACGACCACCAGTTCGGGCTTGTTGGACGAGGCCCGGATCAGTCCCCACGTGCCGTCCTCCACGGTGACGCGCACGCCGTTCACGGTCACGAGGTCGCGGATCTTCTGCCCCGCGATCAGCACGCCCTCGCGATCCGCCTCGACGAAATGCGCGACCGCCTCGTCGACGATGCGGTACTTCTCCTCGTCGGGACAATGGGGGCTCATGGTGGGCGAGCCCCAGGTACGCGGCAGCGCGCGGCGCAGGTCGGACATGGACTTGTCGGGGCTGCGGTCGAGCATGTCGAGGATGGCGATGGCCGACACCAGCCCGTCATCATAGCCGCGGCCGACCGGCGCGTTGAAGAAGTAGTGGCCGGACTTCTCGAAGCCCACCAGCGCCCCGGTCTCGTTGACACGGCGCTTCATGTAGGAATGCCCGGTCTTCCAGTAGTCGGCCTTGACGCCGTTGGCGACCAGCACCGGGTCGGTGGCGAAGAGCCCGGTCGATTTCACGTCCACGACGAAGGTCGCGCCGGGATGCAGCGCGGACAGGTCGCGGGCCAGCATCACGCCCACCTTGTCGGCGAAGATCTCCTCGCCCTCGTCGTCGACCACGCCGCAGCGGTCGCCGTCGCCGTCGAAGCCCAGCGCCAGGTCCGCCTTGTGCTCCAGCACGGCGTCGCGCATGGCGTGCAGCATCTCCATGTCTTCCGGGTTCGGATTGTACTTCGGGAACGAGTGGTCGAGCTCGGCGTCGAGCGGGATGACGTCGGCGCCCAGCGCCTCCAGCACGCGCGGGGCGAAGGCGCCGGCGGTGCCGTTGCCGCAGGCGGCGACCACGCGGATGCGGCGCTTCAGCCGCGGCCGGCCGGTCAGGTCGGCGATGTAGCGCTCGGGAAAATTCTCCACGAACCGGTAGCCGCCGCCGTCGCGGGCGACGGAGCGGCCCTCCAGCACGATCTCCCGCAGCCGGCCCATCTCGTCGGGGCCGAAGGTGAGCGGCCGGTTCGCCCCCATCTTGACGCCGGTCCAGCCATTGTCGTTGTGGGAGGCGGTGACCATGGCAACGCAGGGCACGTCCAGCTCGAACTGGGCGAAATAGGCCATGGGCGACAGCGCCAGCCCGATGTCGTGGACCTTCATGCCGGCAGCCGCGAGGCCGGTGATCAGCGCGTACTTGATCGAGGCCGAATAGCCGCGGAAATCGTGGCCGACCACGATCTCCGGCCTGACGCCCATCTCGTGGACCAGCGTGCCGATACCGGCGCCCAGCGCCTGGATGCCCATGAGATTGATCTCGCGCTCGAACAGCCAGCGCGCGTCGTATTCGCGGAAGCCCGTGGGCTTCACCATGGGCCGGGTTTCGTAGTCGAGCGTGTTGGGCTTCAGGACGGGCACGGGTTTCGGCAGCATCGAACAAACCTCTCCGGTGGAGGACGCATCGGCGACAGGACGGGACATAGCACGTTCGGCGCACGGCCGTGCGCCGCGGCCCAACGCCGGCCTCAGCCGGTTCGTTCCGGCTCGTCGGCCGGGGGGTCGCGGTCCTGGGCGGCGCGGTCGCGGGCCTGCGACTTGCGGCGCCGCAGATTGGCACGCAGCGCCTCTGCGAGCCGGCGCCGACGCTCGTCCTCGGCGACGGCGCGGGGGGCGGACGGGATGGGGCGCGTGTGGTCATCCATCGCCACATCAAGGCCCATGCGACCCGCGCGCGCAAGGCCGGTTGCGCCGGCCCCGCCCTTGTGGCAGTTTCCGCCCGCTTCGCGGACGGGCATCGCCCCGGGCGCATGCTGCCGTAGCTCAGTGGTAGAGCACTCCCTTGGTAAGGGAGAGGTCGACAGTTCAATCCTGTCCGGCAGCACCAGTCCCAGGCCCTCGAAATCGAGGGGTTTCCTGTCACTCTCAGGCTCGCGCCCCGCCTCGGTGGTCCACAAAGGTGGTCCACATGGCTCGTCCCTACCGGCACCCCAAGACCGGTATCTTCTGGCTGCGTTGCCGCGTTCCCGCCGTTGCGGGCAGGTAAAGCCGGCCAGTATGGCCCCCTTAGCGCACACGCCGGTCGCCCCCCATGTCGACCGCCCTGGAATGTCGTCGCGGCGGGCGCCGCCCCCTGCCGAGGCCCTCACGCGAACGCGCTGGCATGCGCGGCGGGGCGCCACTAGAACTGTCATCGACCGAATTGCCGGTCCGGGAGATGGATTTGGACGCTGGTCTGGAGCGCGGCGCGGCATTCCTGCGCGACCTGGACGCCGTCTTGGACGGTCTGAGGCTTGGCGGCGTCGGCGTGTGGCGCTGGAACATCGATTCCGACAGGCTCGACTGGACCGAGAACCTGGAGGCGGTGCACACGTTGCCTGCGGGGTCCTTCGACGGCACGCTCTCCAGCTTCCAGCGCGACATCCATCCCGACGATGTCGAGACGGTCTGGCACGCGATCCGAACCGCCATCGAGACCGGCTCGCCCTACCGCATGGTCTATCGCACCGCCCCGCGCGACAATGCCGATCCGCTGTGGATCGAGGCGGCGGGCGGTGTCGTGACAGGTCCCGAGGGCCGCCGACACCTCACCGGCGTGTGCCTCGACGTCACCGGCCGGGTGCTGAGCGAACGGGAGTTGCAGCGGCGGCTGGCGCAGCAGAAGGCGGTGGAACGTTTCGGCTCCTTCGCGCTGGGCGAGGAGAACTTCCAGGCAGTTCTGGACCGGGCAGTAGAGACTGCGGCGTCGGTGCTCGACGTGCCGCTCACCAAGATCCTCCAGTTCGCGAACGCCGCCGACCACCTGGTGCTGCGCGCCGGCATCGGCTGGGGCGATGGCATGGTCGGCCGGGCGACGGTCGGCATCGGACAGGATTCCCAGGCCGGATACACGCTGACGAGCCCGGAGCCGGTGGTGGTGACCGACCTGCTGGCGGAAACCCGCTTCGCCGGCCCCCAGTTGCTGCACGACTACGGCGTGCGCAGCGGCATGAGCGTGACCATTCCAGGCACCGGCGAGCGACCGTTCGGCGTGTTCGGCATCCATGCCACACGGCCGCGCAGGTTCGACCAGGCCGACGTCGACTTCCTCGTATCCATCACCAACATCGTGGCGACCGCGGTGCGCCAGCACGCGGCGGCCGAGCAGCGCACGCTGCTGATGCGTGAGATGGCCCATCGCGCCGGCAACATGCTCCAGCTCGTCAGCACCATCGCCAACCAGACCTTCCGCGAGGACGCCGACATCGCGGCGGCGCGCCAGTCCTTCAGCGAGAGGCTCGGCTCGCTGTCGAGGGCGAACTATCTGGTTTCTCAGGGCGGCTGGACCTCGACCCGGCTGGTCTCCCTGCTGGACGAGGCGCTGCAGCCGTTTCGCGAGCACCTGGAGTTCACCGGCCGCGACATCCTGCTGCCGCCGGATCTGTGCTTCGACCTCGGCCTGATCGTCCACGAGCTGGCGACCAATTCCGCAAAGTACGGTACACTCAAGCTCGGCGAGGGTCGCATTGCCGTCGCCTGGACCATGTCGGGCGCCATCGACGGGCACAGGCAGTTCGGCTTCGTCTGGAGCGACCCCGCTACGGCCCACAGTTCGGCCGTCCCGGGCAGCGGCTTCGGCTCCAAGCTGCTGCGGGCCCTGATCGAACGGAAATGGTCCGGCGCCATCTCGGTCGATACCTCGGCGGGCTACCGCTTCGCCTTCGAGATCCCTGTCGCCACCTGAAGCGAACCGAATGCCTCCACCCGCGGCGTTACGTCGCCGCGACGGCGCGGAACGCCAGCGGCCCGCGCGGGGTTGCCACGCTGTCGCCCTTGCATGGGTGCCCGACACCGTCCCGAGCAACCCGTCATGGCCGATATTCACACCCCGCCGCCGCTCGCCGGCATCCTCGAGACCGCGCTCTACGTGCAGCGGCTGGACGACGCGCGCGACTTCTACACGCGCGTCATGGGCCTTTCCGCGATCCATGAGGACGAGCGGATGACCGCCTATGACGTGGCCGCGCACAGCGTGCTGCTGCTGTTCCAGGAGGGCGGCTCGCTGGACGCGGTCGAACTGCCCAGGGGCTCAATTCCCCCGCATGACGGGCGCGGGCCGGTGCATGTCGCCTTCGCGGTGCAGTGGGCGGCGCTGCCGCGCTGGGAAGCGCATCTGGCGCAGGCGGGCGTCGCGGTCGAATCCACCGCCGAATGGCCGCGCGGGGGCCGCAGCATCTATTTCCGCGACCCGGACGGCCACCTGCTGGAACTGGTGACGCCGGGGCTCTGGCCCGGGTTCTGAGGCCCGGCTCGCGCGGACAAGCACCATTGGCGCGCGCGACGCTTGAATGCGCGACGGCGAGAGGGTCATGTGCGGGCCGCCACCGGAGGACGCGCCATGACCCTGTCGAGCAAGCAGCAGCCGGATTTCCGCGACGTCGCAGTCGTGGGTCTCGGCCAGATGGGCCGCGGCATTGCCGCCAATCTGGACAGGGCGGGAAGGCTCAAGGCCGCATGGGATCTGTCCGAGGCCTGCCGGCAGGCGGCCGGTCTTTCCGATGCCGTCGCGCTGGCGCCGCCTGAGCGGTTCGGCGCCGTGTCCACCGTCATCTTCGTGGTGCCGGGCTCGGCGCAGATCGCCGAGGTCCTGCCTGCCGTGCTGGCGCTGCCGGGCGCGGGCCGGCGCACCGCGGTGGACCTCACCACGTCGCATCCGGCCGCGACCGGCGCGCTGGCGGCGAAGGCGGTGGCCGCCGGCTGGGACTATGTGGATTGCGGCATGACCGGCGGCGCGGCGGGCGCCGATGCCGGGACGCTCACCTTGATGGCGGGCGGCGAGGTTGAGGCGCTCGCGCGCGTCATGCCCGCACTCGAGGTGATCGCGGCGAAGGTGGTGCGCGTCGGTGCCTCCGGCGCCGGCCACACCATGAAGCTCGTCCACAACATGATCTGCCACACCGTGTTCCTGGCGACGGCCGAGGGATGTCGCATGGCCGAGCGCGCGGGGCTCGACCTCGACGCTGCCATCGAGGTGATCAATGCCGGCAACGCCCGCAGCTTCATAAGCGAGGCGCGCTTTCCCAGGCACATCCTAACGGGCAAGTTCGACGGCCGCTCCGTCGTCGCCAACCTCGAAAAGGATCTGCGAATGGCGAACGCATTCGCCGGGGAAATCGGCCAGCCTGCCGCCTACACGGCGCTGACCGCGCGGCTGCTGGCGCAGGCCGTGGCCGAGGGCCGCGCGGGCGACGACTTCACGACGCTTTACAAGGTGTACGACGAACTGGTGGAAAAGACGGCCTGACGCGACCGGTCAGATCGAGAAGTCGTCTGCATCGCCCTGGAAGTGATCGCGGCGCGGCATGCGCCGGATGTGGGGCAGCAGGTCGGTCTCGAACACGGCGTGCAGCCGGGCCAGTTCCTCCATGGGCCGGGGATGGTCGTCCACACGGATGTCCCAAAGGGGATATTCCTCACTCTCCACCACGAGGATGTTCGCGGACCGCTCGCCCTTGCGGTCGCCGCCGGCGCGGTCGCCCGCGACCAGCGCCGCCATGAGCCGGTTGGGAAGGCCGATCGCGCCGCCGTCGGTCGCCTCGAAGGCTTCCGCCATGGCCTCTACCACCTGCGGGCCGCGCAGCCGGTTGCCCTGTGCGGAAAAGCCGTCTCCCTGAACCGAGCCGGCCCAGTGCAGGCAATCCTCGCCCGTCCAGACAGCTGTCAGCCCGTCGCGGTCGATCAGGGCGAGCTGGCGCTGGCGCGCGCGCTCGTCCCTGCCGATGAGTTCGTCCAGCGCCGCACGGGCGCCGGTCCGCTTGCGAAGGAGGGAGATGCCGTCGATGCCGAGATAGGGATTGACCAGCGCCTGGGTCGCCACGGCGCCTGCGCCCGGAAAGGCCCAGGACAGCAACTGGCCCACGGCCGGCATCTCGGTGGTGGCCCCGACGCCGAACTGTCCGGTCCGGCGGCAGGTGGCGACTATGGAGAATGTCATCGCTGCCCCGGCCGTTGTCGCCGGGCGCCCGCGTCAGCGCAGCCCGAAGAAGCTCAGAACCGCGATGATGACGACGACCAGGCCGACGAGATAGATGATGCCGTTCATGACGAAAGCTCCGTTTCGGTTTGTCCGGGGCTGTAACGTTCGGTCATCGGGAATGGTTCCGGCCGCTCAGACGACAAAACGCCAAATCACGAGGCGGCAAATCATACGCCGAGGTATCGGGCCCACACCGTGCGGTCCGCGGCAAGTTCCGCGGAGGCCCCGGTCCATACCACGCGGCCCTTCTCGATCACCGCATGACGGTCGGCGATGCGGGTCAGCGCCTCCACGTGCTTGTCGATGACGAGGATGGCGTGCCCCTCGCGCCGGAGCGCCGCCAGCGCCTCCCAGATCTCGCGGCGCACCAGCGGCGCGAGCCCTTCGGTCGCCTCGTCGAGGATGAGGAGGTGCGGGTTGGTCATCAAGGCGCGGCCGATGGCCAGCATCTGCTGCTCGCCGCCGGACAGCTGGTCGCCCATGCGATCCAGCCGGTCGTCCAGCCTCGGCAGCAGATCCAGGACCCGCGCCAAAGTCCAGGGCGAGGGATTGCGCGCGCGGTTGGCGGCGAAGGCGACGAGGTTCTCCCGCACGGTGAGATTGGGGAAGATCTGCCGGCCCTCGGGCACCAGTCCGAGCCCCATGCGCGCGATGCGCTCGGCGCGCAGCCCCGCGACGCCCCGGCCCATGAAGGTGACCGTGCCGGAGCGCGGCGACAGCAGGCCCGCGATCATGCGCACAGTCGTGGTCTTGCCCATGCCGTTGCGGCCGAGAAGCGTCACGACCTCGCCCTCCGCGATGTCGAGATCGACGCCGTGGAGCACGGTCGAGGCGCCGTATCCTCCGGCGAGCCCCGCCACCTCGAGCAGCGCGCTCACGGCAGCCCCTCGCCGAGATAGGCCTGCTGCACGGCGGGATCGGAGCGGATCATCTTCGGCGTGTCGGAGGCCGTGACCCTGCCGCCGACCAGCACCGTGACGCGGTCGGCCAGCGCGAACACCGCGTCCATGTCGTGCTCCACCATCAGGACGCCGAAGCGGGAGCGCAGCGAGCGCACCAGCGTCACGATCTCCTGGGCCTCCGACGGGCCCAGGCCGGCCAGAGGCTCGTCCAGCAGCACCAGGCGCGGCCGGCAGGCCAGCGCAACCGCGATCTCGAGCCTGCGGCGGTCGCCATGGGACAGGTTGCGCGCCAGCGTGCCGGCGCGGCCGGAGAGGCCGACATCCTCCAGCGCCGCCTCGGCATGGACGAACAGGCCGCGCTCGGCCGAGAGGGGTCTGAAGAAGCGGAAGCTGGAGCCGGACCGGCACTGGACGGCGAACGCGACATTGTCGCGCGCGCTCCAGCCGTCGAACAGGCTCGTCACCTGGAACGAGCGCACCAGGCCGAGCGCGACGCGGGCATGGACCGGCCTGCGGGTGACGTCGGCGCCGTCGATGGCGATCCGGCCGGCATCGGGGCGGATCGAGCCGGCCAGGAGGCCGATCAGCGTGCTCTTGCCGGCGCCGTTGGGTCCGATCAGCGCATGGATCTCGCCAATGGCGAGGTCGACCGACGCGCCGTCGACCGCCGCCAGCCCGCCATAGCGCTTCACGAGCCCGCGGGCCTCCAGCCGCGCGGCGCTCACGCGGGCCTCGCGCGCCGCACCAGGTCGGCGATGCCCCGCCGCCCGGTCAGCACCACCGCGAGCAGCACCAGCCCGAGCCCGATGGGCCAGTGGATCGTCCAGGCCTTCGCCACCTCCTCGAAACCCAGCACCGCCGCCGCGCCGAGAAGCCCGCCCAGCGGGTGGGCGAGGCCACCGAGGATCACCATGACCAGCAGCAGACCGCTTTCCTGCCATGCGAGGTTGGCCGGCGCGACGAAGCCGTTGAGATTGGCCATGAGCGCGCCGGCAAGTCCGGCGAAGGCGCCGCCGATGACGAAGCCGGCCAGGCGGTAACGAAACACCGGGAGGCCGACGGCGGCGGCGCGGACCTCATTGTCGCGCACCGCCTCCAGCGCACGGCCGAACCGCGCCCGCCGGATGCGATCGAGCGCCGCCATGGCCAGCGCCACCACCAGCAGGGTGACGTGATAGAAGGTGCCGTCGCCCGAGATGTCGACGCCGGGCAGCGTCGAGCGACCGGGCATCCGCAGGCCGTCGTCGCCGCCATAGGCCTTCAGAGACACCGCCAGGAAGAACAGCATCTGGGCGAAGGCGAGCGTGATCATGATGAAGTAGACGCCCCGGGTGCGAAGCGAGATCGCGCCGATGATCAGGGCGGCGAAGGACGAAAGCGCCACCGCCGCCGGCCACGCCAGAACCCCGCTGACGATGCCGTTGGCCGCCAGCACCGCGACCGCATAGGCGCCGAGGCCGACGAAGGCGGCGTGGCCGAAGGACACCATGCCGCCGGTGCCCACGACGAGGTTCAGGCTCTGGGCCGCAAGGCCGTAGATCATCACCCGTGCGGCGAACCCCAGATAGTAGGTCTCGCCGATCTCGCGCAGCAGCGGCGGCAGGGCCAGCGCCGCGGCCACCAGAAGGAGGAAGACCAGCCGGCCGCGGGTCACGGCCGCGCTCCGAACAGTCCCTGCGGCCGGGCGGCCAGAACGATCGCCATCAGAACGTAGACCGCGATGGCCGCGAGCGCCGGACCGAGACTGGCCGCGACCTCGCGGTCGAAGGCCTGCCTGAGCACGATGGGCAGGAGGGCGCGGCCGCAGGTATCGATGACGCCCACCAGAAGCGCGCCGACGAAGGCGCCCCGCACCGAGCCGATGCCGCCGATGACCACCACGACGAACGCAAGGATCAGGATGCTCTCGCCCATGCCGGTCTGCACCGCCAGCAACGGCCCGAGCAGCGCCCCCGCCAGCGCCGCCAGCGCCGCGCCGATCCCGAACACCACGGTGAAGACGGTGCGGATATCCACCCCCATGGCGCGCGCCATGTCTCGGTTGGACGCGCCGGCCCGCACCCACATGCCGAGCCGCGTCCTGCGCACCAGCAGCCACAGTCCCGCAGCGACCGCGAGGCCGGACGCGATGATGACGAGGCGATAGGCGGGGTAGAAGAAGCCCGGGAACAGTTCGACCGGCCCGGCAAGCGGCGCAGGCACCGACAGCGAGACCGGCGCACGCCCCCACATGATCGCCACCGTCTCGTTGGCGATCAGGATCAGGGCGAAGGTGGCCAGAACCTGGGTCAGATGATCGCGCGCATAAAGACGCCGCAGCAGCGTCAGTTCCAGCGCCATGCCCATCAGCGCGGTCAGCGTGACGCCCGCGGCGAGGGCCGGCCAGAACCCGCCGAGCGCGCCGACCAGCGCGGCGGTGAGGTAGGCCCCCAGCATGTAGAGCGAGCCGTGGGCGAGGTTGATGAGATCCATCACCCCGAACACCAGCGTCAGCCCCGCGGCGAGCAGGAACAGCATCAGGCCGAACTGGATGCCGTTCAGCGTCTGCTCGAGGACGAGGAGGGTCATGGCCGCCGCGGGTAGTGTGGCGCCGCCCCGATTGGCTCCGGTGCGGCGCGTGTCGTCTGGTGACGTCCTACAGGGCTGCCGCCATCTTGCACTCGCCGACATAGGCGTCGGCATGATCCTCGAAGATGGCGCCGAGCAGCCGGTTGGTGAGCTTGCCGTCCACCACCGCGGTCTCCCGCAGGTAGTAGTCCTGCACCGGGTACTGGTTGGCGTTGAAACGCCAGTCGCCGCGGACGCTGTCATAGCCGGCGGCCGCGAGCGCCTTCTGGACGGCGGCCTTGTCGGAGAGCTTGTCGCGGCCGACGCTTTCGATGGCCGAGCCGATCAGCAACGCGGCGTCGTAGCCCTGGCTTGCGTATAGCGAGGGCTTGCGGCCATAGGCCTTCTCGAACTCCGCCACGAAGGTCCGGTTGGCCGCGTTGTCGAGCTCCAGCGCCCAGTGGGTGGAATTGAACAGGCCGGCCTCGTTACCGGCAAGCCCGCGCAGCACGTCCTCGTCGGCGGAGAAGCCCGGCAGGAACAGCGGGGTCGAGCGGTCGAGGCCGGCGCCGACATACTGCTTGATGAAGCTGATGCCCATGCCGCCGGGAAGAAACGCGTAGACGCCCTTGGCCCCGGACGCACGGATCTGGGCGATCTCGGCGGCGTAGTCGAGCTGGCCGAGCTGGGTGTACGTCTCCTCCACCACCTCGCCCTTGAAGAAACGCTTGAAGCCGGTCAGCGCGTCCTTGCCGGCAGGATAGTTGGGCGCCACCAGCGCCACCGACGGCACCGCCTTGGACTGGACGTGCTGGCCCATGGCCTCGTGCAGATTGTCGTTCTGCCAGGCGACGTTGAAGAAATAGGGGCTGCACTCCGCCCCCGCATATTGCGACGGTCCGGCATTGGCGGAGATGTAGAATGTCTTCGCCGCGAAGATATCGGGGCCGACCGCCAGCATCAGGTTGGAGAACACGATGCCGGTCATGAACTCGACCTGGTCGCGCTTGATCAGTTCGTCCACCAGCTGCTTTGTCACGTCGGGCTTCTGCTGGTCGTCGCGGACCAGTAGATCGACCTCCGCGTCGCCGAGCTTGCCGCCGGCCAGCTTCACGGCCAGTTCGAAGCCGTCGCGGATGTCGATGCCCAGCCCCGCGCCCGGGCCCGACAACGTCGTCACCAGGCCGATCTTCACGGGCCCGGACTGCGCCACGGCGCCGCCGGCCGACATGCCTGCCATGGCCGCGCCCAGCACGGCCCCCATCACCTTCGCCCCAAACGACTGCGACATGCCCGACGCTCCTCCCGCTGCGGTTGCCGGCCGATGCCATCGCCGGTTCGTCGCCTTCGTAGCAGATGGCGCGGGCGGCTGCGAGACGGGTTGCGCGCCGGCCGCATGGCGGCCCTGCATTCCTTGACGCTGCGCCGGGGCGCACTTAGCTTCCGGGTCGACCCAAGGGTGCCCCCGTGCCCCGATTCCCGCGAGGATTTTCAGATGACCACCGTCAAGGTTTCCGACGCCAGCTTCGAGGCCGACGTCCTGAAGTCCGCCGAGCCTGTCGTCGTCGACTTCTGGGCGGAGTGGTGCGGCCCGTGCCGCATGATCGCCCCCGCGCTCGAGGAGATCGCCGGCGAGATGGCCGGCAAGGTGAAGATCGCCAAGATCAATGTGGACGAGAACCCGGGCATCGCGTCCCAGTTCGGCATCCGCTCGATCCCGACGCTGATGCTGTTCAAGGACGGCAAGCACGTTTCCACCCAGGTCGGCGCGGCGCCCAAGCCGAAGCTCGCCGAATGGATCCGCGGCGGCATCTGACCGCCGATCCGCGACTGCATGGAAGCCGGCAACGGGGCCGGCTTTTGCCGTTCGGCCGCAGCGCGGGAGCAGGGGGCGTCCCGAGCGCCGCGCCTCGCTGCTCCTCAGGCCCTCACTGCGGCGGTGTGCCGTTGGCGGACAGAACCTCGCCTGCCAGGTAGAGCGAACCGCACACCAGCACCCGTGCGGGGGCGCCGCGCGCGGCGGCGACGAGCGCCGCCTGCAGCCCGTCATGGGCGCGGGAGGGAATGCGGGCGCGGCCGGCGGCGGCCGCAACGTCGGCCGGCGGACGGCCGCTGGCGCTGGACACGATCGGGACTGCGTGCAGCTCGCGGGCGAGCCCCGCGAACGGCTCCAGGAAGCCGTCCGAATCCTTCGTGTCCAGCATGCCCACCACCAGCACCAGCGGCGTCGGGACGCGCTCTTCGAGTTCGGCCATGGCGGCGGCGATGGCGTGGCCGCCATCCGGATTGTGGCCGCCATCGAGCCAGAGCTCGACACCCTCCGGAAGCCGGTCCACCAGAGCGCCATGCGCCAGCCGCTGCAGCCGCGCCGGCCAGTCGACCCCCGCCAGCCCCTGCTCGACCGCCGCCGGGCCCACCTCGAAAGCCTCGCGCAGGGTCGCGATTGCCGCGCCCGCATTCTCGATCTGGTGGCGGCCGACCAGGCGCGGCAGCGGCAGGTCCAGCAGGCCGCGGCCGTCCTCGAACACCAGCCGGCCATGTTCCTCGCGGGCCATCCAGTCTTGCCCGGAGACGGCGAGCGGCACGCCTGCGCGGGCGGCGATCCGCTCGATGGTTTCAAGGGCCGCCGCCGGTTGTGCCGCGACGATGCCCGGCACGCCGCGCTTGAGGATGCCCGCCTTCTCCCGCGCGATCTCCGGAACGGTGTCGCCGAGGAACTTGGCGTGGTCCAGCGACACCGGCGTGATGACCGTCGCGACAGGTCGTGCGATCACGTTGGTGGCGTCGAAGCGGCCGCCGAGGCCGACCTCCAGCAGCAGCACGTCGGCCGGATGCCGCGCGAACAGCACGAAGGCCGCGGCCGTGGTGATCTCGAACAGCGTGATCGCCTCGCCGGCATTGACCCGCTCGACCTCGTCGAACACCGCCGCCAGTTCCGCCTCGTCGACCAGGCGGCCCCCGCCGGGCCGGCCCAGCCGGATGCGCTCGTGGAAGCGAACCAGGTGCGGCGAGGTGTAGACGTGGCACCGAAGGCCCGCCGCCTCCAGCATGGCGCGCAGGAACGCGACGGTCGAGCCCTTGCCGTTGGTGCCGGCGACATGGACCACGGGCGGCACCCGCCGCTCGGGATTGCCCAGCGCCGCCAGCAACCGCTCGATGCGGCCGAGCGAGAGATCGATCTCGCGCGGGTGCAGCGCGAGGAACCGCGCGAGGATCGCTTCGCTCACATCCATGTCGCGGCACCCGGACCCGTGCGGGGATGGCGGCGCGGG
>JAEWEX010000412.1 GCA_023389135.1 Pseudomonadota bacterium
GAGCTCTACCGCGTCGTCATCAACGGCACCGACGAGATCGCCGCCGCGGAGGCGCGGCTGCGGGCGAACAGGCTGAGGCTCTCGCGGGGCGAGATCACCCGGCCGCAGGCCGTGGCGGAGCTGGAGACGCTGGTGGCGGTGTGGCGCGGCGACGGCATCGAGGCGGAGGCGCTGGCCGACCTCGGAACCCACTACGCCGCCGAGCGGCGCTGGCGCGACGCCTTCGGCGTGGTGCGCACCGCCGTGACCGTCCACCCGGACGCGGAGACGTCGCGGCGGCTGGCGGAGCAGATGTCCAATGCCTTCGCCGACCTGTTCCTGACCGGCGACGGCCCGGCGGACACGCTGGACGCGCTGGCGCTGTTCTTCGATTTCCGCGAACTGACGCCTCCGGGGCGCCGCGGCGACGAGATCATCCGCCGCCTCGCCGACCGGCTGGCCGGAATCGACCTCCTGGACGAGGCGGCCGACCTGCTCGAATACCAGGTCGAGAACCGGCTGGCCGGGGCGGCGCGGGGCCAGGTGGCGGCGCGCGCGGCGCTGGTCCATCTCATGAACCGCAAGCCCGCCCGGGCCTACAGCATCCTCCAGCGCACCCGGCTCGCAGGCCTGCCGCAGGAACTGACGCGCGCGCGGCTGGTGCTGGAGGCGCGGGCGCTGTCCGAGCTCGGCCGCCACGAGCTTGCGGCGGAACTGGCCGGCTCGCTGTCGGGCGAGGACGCGCTGCGCCTGAAGGCGGACGTTCTGTGGCAGGCGCGGCGCTGGCAGGACGCGGCGGAGACGCTCGAACTGGCGCTGGGCACCCGCTGGCGCGAGCCGCAGGCGCCGCTGTCCGACGTCGAGCGCGCCAGCGTACTGCGCGCGGGCATCGCCTATGCCCTGGCCGAGGACGGGCTGGGGCTGGAGCGGCTGCGGGCCAAGTTCGCCGGCCTCATGGCGGAGAGCCCCGACGCGGCGTCGTTCGAGGTGGTGACGGCGCCCGTGGAGATGCGCGGCTCCGCCTTCACCGAGATCGCGCGCGCCATTGCGGCGTCGGCGACGTTTGCGACCTTCCTGGAGGATTACCGCGCGCGCTATCCCGAACTCGCGCCGCCGGCCGCGGCGCCCGAGGTCGATACGCCCGTGGGCGATGCGCCGGCCGGTCCCCAGGGCGCGCCGGAAGCCGCCATGGCGCCGCCGCCGTCCCGCGCGCGGGACGACGAGGACGAGGCCGCCATACGGAGCTGAACGGCAGGCTCAGTCCCACAGGCCGAGTTCGGCCCACTGCTCCTCGGGAATTTCCCCGCCCACCTCGACGTCGATGTCGGTGACCCGCATGTGGTCGTCGGTGGCGGTGCAGCGGTATCGGAAATGGAACCAGTGGCCGCCGACCCGGACCGCCGCGCCGTCGCCGGAGGCCGTGGAGCCCTCGATGGCGGCGGGCGAGGCCGCCTCGATCACCGCGCGGTCTGCGCGCTTGTACCGGTCGCTGCGCCCGAAATCCTGCAGCGCGCCATAGGCGCACACCTCGATGAGGCGGGTTTCGGGGTCGAGCTGCTTGAGGGCGTTGTCAAGCCGGTTGGCGTCGGCTTCACCGGCCATGACGACCAGCGAGGCCACCACGGCGACAGCGAGCTTCTGGAACATGGGACTCTTGGGGGACTCAGACGTGACGGAACGGCGCCGGCATCCTGCCACCGCCCGGGGCGAAAGGCCAATCAACAGTTGCGTCCGGGGCTTCGGCTGGCGCGGCTTCGGGCGCGCTAGGTTCCGAAGCTCTCCACCAGGCTTCCCGCCACCAGGTACCAGCCGTCCACCAGCACGAAGAAGATCAGCTTGAAGGGCAGCGAGACGAGCACTGGCGGCAGCATCATCATGCCCATGGACATGAGCACCGACGCGACAACCAGGTCGATCACCAGGAACGGGACGAACAGCAGGAAGCCGATCTCGAAGGCGCGCCGCAGTTCCGAGATCATGAAGGCCGGGACCAGCGTGCGCAGCTCCGCATCCGCCGGTGTGGCCGGCGCCTCGCCGCCGGCAAGGCCGACGAACAGGGCGAGGTCCTTCTCGCGCACATGCGCCAGCATGAAGGTGCGGAACGGCGCCGAGACCCGGTCGAACGCCTCCTGGCCCTCGATCTCCTCGGCCAGTAGCGGCTGGACGCCGGTCTCGTAGGCGGTCTGGAACACAGGCGCCATCACGAAGCCGGTGAGGAACAGGGCGAGCGCCACGATGACGGCGTTGGGGGGCGCGGTCTGGGTGCCGAGCGCCGTGCGCAACAGCGAGAGCACCACCACGATGCGGGTGAACGACGTCACCATCACCAGCAGCGACGGCGCCAGGCTGAGGACGGTGATGAGCGCGACGAGCTGCAGCGCGCGCTCGGTGACCCCGGCGCCTTCCCCGAGGTCGATGGAGATGCTCTGGGCCGCGGCGCCGGTCGCAAGGATCAGCGCGCCGGCGAGCGCCGCGGCCGCTGCGGCGCGGCGCGGCCCGCGCCTCACGAACGACCGCGATCGGGGCCGCGGCCGAGGAGGTTCGCCATCTCCTCCTCCAGCGCGTCGAGCGGGCTGACCGGCGCGCGCGGCTTCTGGGGCGCTTCGGGCTGCGGATCGGGCTCGGGCCGGAACTCGGGCGCGGCCTCCTCCGGGTCCGGTCCGGGTTCGTCC
>JAEWEX010000447.1 GCA_023389135.1 Pseudomonadota bacterium
CCACCGGCACGTCGGCGATGCCGCGGGCAAGCGCTGCGAACAGCTCGGTGCCGTCGCTGGCGAGCCTGTCGCCGCCGGCCTCGATCCAGCGCACCTCGGTGTCGGGCAGCCGCTCCAGCTCGGTTGCCAGCTCCGCGCGCGCCCGCTCCGTGACGTCGGCGCGGTCCGCCAGGCGGTTGGAGGCGCTGCGGTCCACCACCACGGCGACCACGTTGGGAAGCCTCTCGCGTTCCTCGCGGGTAAGCGAGGGGTTGGCGAGCGCCAGCAGCGCCAGCGACAGGGCGAGCGCCCTGAGCCACGCGCCGCGCACGCGCCGCAGCACCCCCGCCAGGGCCAGGACGAGCGCCGCCGCCGCGAGCACGGCGATGAGCGCCAGCGGAACGAGCGGGGCGAAGGTGAAGCCGAAGCTTGAGACCATGCGGTTCTACTGGCCGAGCCGTTCGAGGAGGGCCGGGACGTGGACCTGGTCGGCCTTGTAGTTCCCGGTGAGCGCGTACATCACGATGTTGATCCCGGCGCGATAGGCGAACTCGCGCTGCCGCGGATCGCCGGGGGCGGTGGGATACAGCGCCGCCCCGGTGGAGTTCACCGCCCAGGCCCCGGCGAAGTCGTTGGAGGTGATCAGGATCGGTGAGACGCCGTCTCCGGACAGCGCCGGGCGGTCCACCACCTCCTCGTCCGCCGACAGCGCCTCGACCCACAGCGTCCCCTCGCCGTAGCGGCCGGGGAAGCCGTTCAGCAGGTAGAACGCCTTGGTGAGGACATGGGCGGGCGAGACGGGCTCCAGGTCCGGCAGGTCGATGGAGGACAGGATGCGCCGCAGCGCCTGCCCGGCGGGGCCGCTCGCCACCGGCCCGGTGGTGTAGAGCGCGTCGCGGGTGTCGAACAGGATGGTGCCGCCGGTGCGCATGTAGGCGTCGATCCTGCCCAGCGCCGCCCGGCTGGGCAGCGCCGCGTCGGGCGAGATCGGCCAGTAGATGATGGGGTAGAACGACAGGTCGTCCCGCTCGATGTCGAGGCCGATGGGCTCGCCCGGCTCGAAGGCGGTGCGCATGGCGAGCTGGAGGGTGAGGCCCTCGAGGCCGGCGCGGCTGGTCTCGTCGATGGTGGCGTCGCCGGTCGAGACATAGGCGAGGCGGGTCTCCAGCGCCGATGCCATGGCGACCGCGTCGGCGGCCGGGTCGTCCTGCGCCAGCGCCTCGCCGCCCTGGCCCAGCAGCACGGCGCAGCCTGCCGCCAGGGCGGCGGCGCGGGCGCGGCGCATGCCGGTCAGCGCGCCGGCGAACAGCAGGACGATCAGGGCGTCGGCGATGAGGAGCATGGTGGCCGCCGTCAGCAGGGAGGGGGCAAGCCGGGTCTCCTCGCCGCGACCATAGCCCGCGACGGTGACCGCCAGGCCCGCAAGGTCGAGGCGCGCGAGTTCGGAGCCGGGCGCCAGAGCGTTGATGGCCAGCGGCGAATCGGACGGGCCGTAGAGCCCCGGCGGGTGCTGCGCGGATGGCGGGGCGCCGTCGGCGGTCACCGGCTCCGCGGTCGGGGGCGCCTCGCCGAACTCGCCGAAGCCGTTGAGGATGCGGTAGGGCGCGAGCGTTTCCGCGCGGCGCGCCTGGCCGGCGCCCGCCGGTCCCGCCACGGCCTCGCCGGCGTCGGCGGAGGGCGTCGGCGACAGCTCCACCAGCCTTTGCAGCATGGTCACGAACGAACCCGACAGCGGCAGGTTCGACCAGGTGGTGTCGGCGGTGACGTGGAACAGCACCAGCAGCCCGTCGCCCTCCTCGCGACCGGTGACGAGCGGGGTTCCGTCCTCCAGCGTCGCCCAGGCGCGGCGGGGCAGGTCGATGTCCGGCTCCGCCAGGATCTGGCGCGTCACGGTGACGTCGCCGGGGACGTCGAGGCCGGCGAACGGTCCGTCCGCGGAAAAGGCGCCGAGCGGCTGCGGCGTCTCCCAGGACAGCGCGCCGCCGAGATTGCGGTCGCCGCGACGCAGCCGCACGGGCACGAGCGGGTCCTCGCCGGCGGCGAGCCGAGGGCCGCCGAAGCGCACCAGCACGCCCCCGTCGCGCACCCACTGTTGAAGGCGATCCTCGACCGGCTCCGGCACGGTGCCCACATCCGCCAGCACCAGCAGGCTGACGCCGTCGTCCAGAAGACGGCCGATGGCATCCGCGGTGGCGGCGCCGGCGACGCTGCGCATGTCGGCGAAGGGTTCCACCGCGCGGCCGACATAGTATTCCGGAGACAGCAGCGGCTGGGCGGTCTCCGCCGTGGTGCCGGCGACGACGCCGACGGTGCGCCGCTGGCTTCGCGCGTCCAGGAGATGGACCGCGCCGGCGGAGCGCTCCCCGGCGATGTCGAGCCGGGCGATGGCGTTCCGGAGCTCCAGCGGCAGGTCGAACACGGCGTCCGCCGCAGTCGCGCCGGGCTCGAAGGCGAACGCCGCCTCGCCGAGGGGGCGGCCGCGACGGTCATAGGCGGTCACCGCGCCGGCGGCCGGCGCGTCGGTGGCCGGGCGGACCACCGTCGCGGTCAGCTCGGCCGCGCGGTTGCGCCCGTCGCTCAGCGCCAGCGTGGCGCGCCCGGCGTCGACATAGGC
>JAEWEX010000449.1 GCA_023389135.1 Pseudomonadota bacterium
GTTTGTAGCCACAGTCACCATCTCAGTGACCTGCCGCCGTGGTCGCCGGGGCGGGATCGACCTCGCCAGCGATGCGGTAGGTGCCGGGGCCGTCCTTGGTCCGGGTGCGCTCCAGCACTCGGCCCTGCTTGCGCAGCCCCGTCAGGAAGGCGCGCACCGTGTGCGGCAGCCATCCGGTGGTGTCCACGATGGCTTCCACGCTCGCGCCCTCCGGCCGCTCCAGCAGCGCGAGAACGCGGTCGCGCTTGGTGGGCCGCCGGGCATCGTCACGGTGCTCCGTGGCCGGTGCGGCCGGCGCCTTCTTCGTCTGTCTGGCACGGCTTGTGCTGGTGTTCATGGGGGTCGTCCTCCGGTTGCGACGGCCCGTCGCCGTCACCGCCGCGGCCCCGCCTGCGATGATGCCGGGCGGGGCTCGTGCCGGGATCGGACGCCCCCGGCCGTCGCCATCACCGCTCCGTTGCGCAGTGAAGTCCAGCGGAACGTGCGGGCCTTGCGCCCGCCAAACCCGGTCTCTTCGGCCTGCCAAACGGTCTGTGCCGGCGAGATTGCGCGGACACGGAAGATGCGCCGAGGATCGGGCAGGCCGCGGGGTCCGCAATGCAGGCCCAGAAGGCACAGAATTCTGGCCGGAGAACCGGCCCATCACGCCCCATCACCGCCAAGCTCCTGAACTTACGGTGGTCTCTCGCTCAGGTGGAAAGCGGCGGGTTGGGGGAAAGTGCCTGGTGGGCCCGGCAGGACTCGAACCTGCAACCAGACCGTTATGAGCGGTCGGCTCTAACCATTGAGCTACGGGCCCGACGCCGTTTCAGGCTCGGGCCGCACCATAGGTGCGCGGCTGCGTTCCGCGCAACCGTCGCCGCATCGCGGTCGCATTTGGGTGGTGGTGATCGGGCGAACCGCCACCTTCTCTCCCGAAGAAAGGCCGCATCATGCGCCGCGCCGTCATCGCCCTCGCCGCCCTGCTCGCAATCCAGCCGGCGCTCGCCCAGCCGCAGCCCCATGGGCCCCGCCCGGCGACCATGAGCATGGCGGGCGAGGGCCTGGTCTCCGCCGCGCCCGACATCGCCATCGTCAATGCAGGCGTCGTCACCGACGGCAAGACCGCCCGCGCGGCGGTGGACGCCAACTCCGCCGCCATGGACAAGGTGATCGCCGCCGTGAAGGCCGCCGGCGTAGAGGACCGCGACATCGCCACCTCCGGCTTCAACGTCCAGCCGCAATGGCACTATCCCGACCGGCGCCCCGACGTCCCGGCCGAGCAGCCGCGCATCCTGGGCTACGAGGTCAGGAACGAGCTGCGCGTGCGTGTTCGCGACATCGCCGGGCTGGGCGCGATCCTGGACGCCGCGCTGACCTCCGGCTCCAACCAGATGAGCGGGCTGGTCTTCGACGTTTCCGACCGCACGGTGAAGTTGGACGAGGCCCGCCGGCAGGCGGTCGCCGACGCGCGGCGCAAGGCGGAAATCTATGCCGCCGCCGCCGGCGTGAAGCTCGGGCGCATCGTGTCCATCAGCGAGGATGTCCGCGGCGGCCCCTCGCCGGTGATGGCGCGCGCCGACTTCTCCGAGGCCAAGGCCATGGCGGTGCCCATCGCCGCGGGCGAGCGCGAGCTCGCCGTCTCGGTGCAGATCACCTGGGAAATCGAGGGCTGAGCCGAGGGCGCGGGCGCGTTTGCCCGCAGCCGTCGCTTGACTTGAAATCGACCGCCGACGCACCCTCCGCCGGCGGCCCCCGGGGTTGCGCGCGTGCATGGGCGCGGCGTTCGCGGCCGCCAGGAAATGCGGGGACAGCGCATGAGCGAACAGACCGACACGGCCGCGGGCATCGGCGTCGAGACGCCGCGCGGGGAGCTGACCGTGCGCACCCTCGCCATGCCGGCCGACACCAACGCCAATGGCGACATCTTCGGCGGCTGGGTGCTGTCGCAGATGGACCAGGCGGGCGGCATCGCCGGCGTCGAGCGGGCCGAGGGCCGGGTCGTCACCATCGCGGTGGAGGCCATGACCTTCCACAAGCCGGTGAAGGTCGGCGACGTGCTGTGCGTCTACACCGAGGTGGAATCCATCGGCCGCACCTCCATGAAGATCCACATCGAGGCCTGGGCCCGCCGCTTCCGCCGGCGCGTGCGCGAGAAGGTGACCGACGCCACCTTCACCTTCGTCGCCATCGACGACGAGGGCCGCCCGCGGGTCATCCCGCGATAGGGCGGAACGAGGCCGCTTCCGGCGGCGGAGCCGGCCTACTGCTTCAGCCGATATCCAGTCCGAAATATCCACCAGATGCCGCCGAGGCAGACCAGCAGGAAGCAAAGCGTCATGGCCAGGCTGATGCCCACCCCGACGTCGGCGGTGCCGTAGAAGCTCCAGCGGAAGCCGCTGATCAGGTAGACCACCGGGTTGAACAGGCTGACCGTGCGCCAGAACGGCGGCAGCATGTCGATGGAGTAGAAGCTGCCGCCCAGGAAGATCAGCGGCGTCACCACCAGCAGCGGGATCAGCTGCAGCTTCTCGAAGCCGTCGGCCCAGATGCCGATGATGAACCCGAACATGCTGAACGTAACCGCCGTCAGCACCAGGAACAGCACCATGAAGGCGGGGTGCTCGACCCGCAGCGGCACGAACAGGCTGGCGGTCGCCAGGATGATGACGCCCAGCACCACCGACTTGGTGGCGGCAGCCCCCACATAGCCGACCACGATCTCGAAGGCGGACACCGGCGCCGACAGCACCTCGTAGATGGTGCCGACGAAGCGCGGGAAGTAGATGCCGAAGGAGGCGTTGGCGATGCTCTGGGTGAGCAGCGTCAGCATCAGCAGCCCGGGCACGATGAAGGCGCCGTAGCTGACGCCGTCGATCTCCTCGATGCGGGAACCGATGGCGCCGCCGAACACCACGAAGTAGAGCGAGGTGGACAGCACCGGCGACACCACGCTCTGGGTCAGCGTCCGCAGCGCGCGCGCCATCTCGAAGGTGTAGATCGCCTGGATCGCGCGCCAGTTCATGGCCGGTCCTCATGGACCAGGCTGACGAAGATGTCCTCCAGCGACGACTGCGTGGTCTGCAGGTCGCGGAACCGGATGCCGGTCTCCGACAGGTCGCGCAGCAGCGCCGTGATGCCGGTGCGCTCCGCGCGGGTGTCGTAGGTGTAGGTCAGGGCGTGCCCGTCGGCGGCGATCTCCAGGCCGTAGGAGGCGAGCGCCGGCGGCACCGCCTCGATCCCGGAGACGAGATGGAGTGTGAGCTGCTTGCGGCCGAGCTTGCGCATCAGCTCCGCCTTCTCCTCCACCAGCACCAGCTCGCCCCGGGCGATGACGCCGACGCGGTCGGCCATCTCCTCCGCCTCCTCGATGTAGTGGGTGGTGAGGATGATGGTGACGCCGGTGTCCCGCAGCCGGCCGATCAGCGCCCACATGTCGCGCCGCAGCTCCACGTCGACGCCGGCGGTGGGCTCGTCCAGGAACAGGATGCGCGGCTCGTGGGCCAGCGCCTTGGCGATCATGACGCGCCGCTTCATGCCGCCCGACAGCGTCATGATCTTGGCGTCGCGCTTGTCCCACAGGCTGAGGTCGCGCAGCACGCGGTCCACCAGCTCGGGGTCGGGCCGCTTGCCGAACAGGCCGCGGCTGAAGGAGACGGTGGCGCGCACGGTCTCGAAGGCGTCGGTGGTGAGTTCCTGCGGCACGAGCCCGATCAGCGAGCGGGCGGCGCGGTAGCCGGAGACGATGTCGTGGCCGTCCACCGTGACGGTGCCGGACGACGCGTTGACGATGCCGCAGACGATGGAGATCAGCGTCGTCTTGCCGGCGCCGTTGGGGCCGAGCAGCGCGAATATCTCGCCCTGCCGGATGTCCAGGTCGACGCTCTTCAGCGCCTCGAAGCCGCTGGCATAGGTCTTGGTCAGGCCTGAGATCGAGATGACGGGATGCATGGGGCTGGGTTGCCGGCGGTGGTGGGCCGGCCACACCTAATCATCGCCCGCGCCGATTGCCAGCGTCCAGAAGCTCTGGATCTGCAATTCCACCACCGGGCGCAGCGCCGCCAGCACGGTGCGGTCGCCGGCCGCCGCCTGCTCGCTGCGCGCCATCAGGGTGGTGGCGTGCCCGACGGCTCGCCCGAATGCGGCGGCGGCGGCGGCCACGTCGCCCATGCGCAGGCTGACGTCGCCGATGCGCGCGTGCAGGGATGCGGCGGCGAATGCATCCGGGGCCCCCGCGGCCTCGATTTCCGCGGCCGTCTCGCGCAGCACGTTCCGCGCCTCGGCCAGCGCGCCCTGCGTATCGAGGATGTCGGCTTCCCAGGTCCCGGCCCAGAGCCTGTGACGGGCGCCCTGCGGCAGGCCGGCCACGAACCGCCGGCGGCCGTCGCGCACATGGGCCAGCGCCTCGTCCAGGCGTCCGGCATGAGCAAGCGCCGAGCCGAGCCACATGGCCGTGTTGGCCCGTTCCAGCGGCCGGCGCGGATCGTCCTCCACGGCGTCATAGGCCCGCCGCGACAGTTCCACCGCCTCGGCCACGCGCCCGGCGGATATCAGGAAGCCGGCCAGGTCCTGCTCCACCGTCGCGCGCTCGAACGGCCGCAGGTCCATCTCGCCCGCCATCGCCACGGTGCGGCGGTAGATCGCCTCGGCCCGGTCCGGAGCGCCGATGCGCACGCTCGCGACCGCCATCTGGCGCAGCAGCCCGAGCTTGACCTCATGGGCCGGCGGCAGCGCCGTCTCCATGGCGGCGAGATGACCTTCCAGCACGACGATGGCCTGTCCCGCCTCCGGCTGGTCCAGGGCGAGGGCTGCCTTTTCCTCGGCCAGCGCCGCCTGATGGACGATGGCGTCGGAACGGGCGGCCGCCCGCCTCGCGATGGCGCCGAGCGCATGCGCGCGCTCATCGCCCGCCAGGTGCTCGGCCGCCAGCCGCAGGAAATGCACGTCGGCGACCAGGGTCATCGGGTCGGCCGGATCGAGGTCCGCGACGCCGGAGAGCGCGGTCCTCACGCGCGCCTCGAACGTGCCGCCCGCCCGCAGGCGCTCGCCGACGCCCGCGGCGATCATGGCGCTGGCGGTCAGTTCGCCGGGCGGAACCGCCGCGCCGGCGGCGACGAGATCGAAATACTCGTCGAAATAGGCGACCGCCGTCGCGGGAAAGCCGCCGACGCCGGTCTGCACGAGGGCGTAGGCCAGCGCGCGGTCGCGCATGATCTCCGGCGATCGGGCGTCCTCGTCGCTGACGTGAAGCTCGCCTTCGAGCACCAGCAGGAACCCAGCCTGCGACCGGCCGACCAACGCATGCACCAGACCCGCCGCCTGGAGGGCATCCATCACCACCGCGGCCCCATCGAATGGCGGCCGCCCCTCGAAGGCCAGGGCCGCCGCGCGCTGCGCGCGATCCAGCGCTTCCTGCCAGCCCCCGGACACATAGCGCGACAGCAGGTCGTGCCGAAGGGCCGGGGGCCGCGCGGCGAGCGCGGAGAGTTCGGCGTCGCGCGCGGCTTCCGCGCCCGGCGACGCGTGTCCGGGGCCGGCCAGCGCGCACGCCAGCAGCAGGACAGCGATCCGCAGCGACCGTATCGTCATGGCGCCATGCCTGTCATCTCCCGTACCGACGGCCTACCCTCGCCGCCAAATCGGAACATTCCATGGCGGAAGCACCCTCGCATATCTCTCCAGCGCGAGGGAACGCCGCCTGCCCGTGCGCCGTTGTTGACGCAGCATTGCATTCCCGCTCCCGAGAAAGCCCCACCATGGCCGCGACCGTCGTCCTGCTGAACGCCCGCGCCGGCGCCATGATCGACCGCGGCGGCGACGACCCGGCGGGCGACGTGGCGCGCGGCTTCGAGCAGGCCGGTCGCCAGGTCGACGTCCGGCTGTGCCAGCCCGACGAGATGGCGCGCTGCATGGACGAGGCGGTGGCCGCCGGCGCGCAGGAGATCATCGTCGGCGGCGGCGACGGCACCGTCTCCATGGCGGTGCAGAAGCTCGCGGGCTCCGGCACCGCGCTCGGCATCCTGCCGTTCGGCACGCTCAACCTGCTGGCCCGCGACCTCGGCATCCCGCTGGAATTCGACGCGGCGGTGGCGGCGCTGGCGGAGGCGCGGCCTGTCGCCATCGATCTCGGCCGCATAAACGGCCGGCCGTTCCACACGATTTCCGGGCTCGGCTATTTCGGCGAGGTCGCCCGCGCCCGCGAGGAGGCCCGCGGCCTGAAGCTGCCCTTCGGCCTCGGCCGCTGGCTCACCGTGCTGATCTCGACCGTGAAGGCGCTCCTGCGCACCCGTCCCATGCGGCTCGACATCACCGCCGACGGCCAGACCCGGCGGGTCAAGGCCTATGCGCTGCTGGTCACCAACAACGCCTATGGCGACGCCGGCTGGCAGCGGCCGCGGCTCGATGCCGGCATCCTCGAACTGCACGTGGCCCACGAGGCGGCGCTGGCGGACAAGCTCAAGGCCGGCGTCGACCTCTTGTCCGACGCCTGGCGCGACAATCCCGGCATCGAGAGCATCACCGCGACCGAGATCCGCATCGCCCGCCCGCCCCGCGTCAAGCTCTGGGTCGCCACCGACGGCGAACTCGCCCGCGAGCCCGCGCCGCTGGACTACGAGATCTGGCCGAACGCGCTGACCGTGCTGGCGCCGCCCCCCGCCCCGGGCGGCGCAGTTTAGATCGGATCCGCCCGCAGCACCTGGCCGCCGGCGCGGCGCATGCTGGCGCCGAAGGAAAACCGCATGGGCAGCGGCGCCGGCAGCGACAGCTGGCAGCGACCGAGCACCTCGGCCAGCGCCGTGACCAGTTCGATGCGGGCGAACCGCAGTCCCCCGCAGATCCGCGCACCGCTGCCGAAGGCAAGAAAGCCGTCCCCCGGCATGGGATGGCGACGCCCGGCATGCCGGGCGGGCCGGAATGCCTGCGGCTCGTCCCACAGCTCGGGATCCTGGTGGATGCCGATCACCGACACCAGAACGCGGCGTCCGGCGGGGATGGCGGTGGCGCCGATGGTGTCATCGCCCCGCGCGACCCGCGACAGCATGGGCACGGGCGGGAACATGCGCAGCGTCTCGTCCAGGAACGCTTCGACCTCGGGCGGCGGGTCCAGCGGGTCGGGCGCCGCCGACAGCGCCGCGCGGATCGTGCCCTGGTAGCCGGGATGCTCGGCGAGGATCGCCAGCGCCCAGCCCAGCGCCGCGGCCGTCGTGTCGGAGCCGGCGACAACCAGCGTCGCCAGTTCGCCGGCCAGGTCC
>JAEWEX010000456.1 GCA_023389135.1 Pseudomonadota bacterium
GTGTTGGAGAGCGCCCAGGCGAGCCTGCGGAGGGTCAGGTGGCGCAGCCCCACGACCAGCGCGCCAAGCACCCCGACCGCCGCCCCCTCGGTGACGGACGCGAAACCGAGGAACATGGAGCCGAGCATGAGCACGGCGACGCTCAGCAACGGCATCAGCTCCCAGGCGGCACGCAGCCGTCCCGCGAGACCGATCTCGCCACGCATCGCCGCAGCCGCCTCTTGGCTGAACGCCGGCGCCTGCGCCGCCACCTCCTGGATCGACCGCGCGAGTTCGGCGCTCGCCTCCCGCGGCGGATAGAAGTGGGTATGGAGGATGATCCATAGCGTGTTGCCGAACGCCATCATCAGCCCGGGTATCAGGCCCGCGGCGAACAGCGGCACGACCGGCACCTCCATGACGACCGAATAGAGGATCATCAGGATGGACGGGGGGATCACGACGGCGAGCCCGGCGCCGCCCGCGATGACGCCCGCAATGGCGGTGTTGCTGTAGCCGCGCGCCTTGAGTTCCGGCGCGCCCATCTGCGTCACCATGGTGATCGCGGCCGAGCTTGATCCCATCAGAGAACCGAGAAACGCCAGCATGCCGTTGGTGGCCACCAGCAGGCCGGCGCGAAACCCGCCGAAAATGCGCGCAAAGGCGTCGTAGGCGCGCGTGCTCGCGCCGGAGGCGAGGAAAATCGACGCCATCAGCACGAAAAGCGGCACCGGCAGCAGCGCAGATTCGGTGACCGCGCCAAACAGCACCACTTTGAGCGCGACCAGAGCGGTGGCGGGCGCCAGGAACAGCGAGATGCAGAGAAATCCCGCGGCGACCAGGCTGAACGCGATCGGCACGCCGATCGCCCCCAGGACGAAGATGAGGCCCATCCCCGTGACAAGCGACAGAGCCCATTCGGGCATGAGCGATCCCGTTCGATATGGCTGCGGCGGCGCGGCGGGGGCGCCCCCTTCCGGCACGGAACGGCCGGGCGCAAGGCCCGACCGCGGCGGGATCGATCAGCGCTCCCAGGACGGCGTGTAGCCTTCCTGGAAATGCTTGGTCAGCGTGTCGAGGTACTGCTTGTGCTTGTCGCTTCGCGACGCATAGCCATCCATGATGGACGACAGCGCGCCGCGCCAGCGGGCAGCCTCGTCCGGCGTCAGTTCGACGACGGTGAGCTTGGGATTGGCCTTCGCCTCGTCGATGACCTGCTGCTTGAAGGCGGCGGTCCCTTCCGCAACCTCCTTGGCGACCGTAACGGCGGCCTTGCGCATCAGGGCGCGATCATCCTCGGAGAAGCGGTCCCAGCGGCCCTTGTTCATGCCGAACATGCCGCCGCCCATGGCGGGCACATTGTAGGCGAACGGCGCGTCCTCCTGCATCCCCTGCGACTTCCAGGTGTCCCAACTGGTCACCAGCCCGTCGATCAGGCCCTGCCGCAGCGCAACGGGCACCTCGTTGGCAGGCATGGCGACAGGCGTGCCACCGAGCAGCTTGACCACCTCGGTGTAGATGCCCCAGGTGCGCACCCGCAGGCCTTCGAAGGTCCGGCTCATGTCCTCCGGCGCGGAGCCGTTCGGAAGCTCCTTCAGCATGAAGAAACTCTGGGCGCCGGGCGCGCCGATCAGCGGCACGATGTTGGCTCCTGCAAGTTCCTCCGTGAGGACCTCCCCGACAAAGGGGATGTTGACCCAGTCGGCGTACATAGCCTCGTTCCAGACGAACGGCATCGAGCCGGAATCGTTTGCGACCGGCATGACCTCCGGATAGTAGAAGTTCATCGAGCCACAGTCGGCCAGACCTCCGCCAAGACCGTCCGGCGCCTCGCCCGCCTTGTACAGAGCCAGGGCAAGGTCCTCGGTGACGATACGACCGTCGCTCAACTTCTCGACCTCTTCACCCCACCGGATCTGGGGCGTGGACAGCGCCGAGGCGAGGGGAAACACGCTGTTGCAGCGCAGCTTTGACTTGTCCTGAGCCACGGCGTCGCCCGACAGCGCGATGGGAGCGATCAGGGCCGCGAATGCAGCGCCCGCCGCTATGCCGGCGACCATGGATAAACGATGACGATAATGCATTTGATGATCTCCCGTCTGGATAGCCTGCTAAGCGGCTCGAACTCTCCGGCACGTATCCGCCGATGCTGTGCCGGCTGCTGACCGGAGAATGCGGCGTCCCGTGCCTGCCGTTTGAGAGAACGCTACCACGCGAGCCTCTATCCGAAAAGTGGAATGATTTATTCCGGACATTGAATTTTAGGCAGCTTGCCGCTTAATTGCGCTAATCTCGGGCTTGCTTCGCGCACGCGCACGGCAGGAGATCATGCCCATGGACACGACGCCCACAGACATCCGGCAGCGGGCCGCGGCCGCCGGCCTTTCGGTTCGCGAGGAGCGCCTCGACGAGGTGGCGCGTGTCATGGCCGCCAATCTCGCGGCATTGCGGGGCGCCTTCCGGCCAAACGCGCTCGACGGGGTGCCGGACGACTTCCGGGCCATCATCGCCCGCAATGGATAGTCCCGCGGACTTGTCCCTTGCCGGCGCCGCTTCTCTGGTCGCCGCGCGCGAGATTTCCTCCCGCGAGTTGACGCAGGCGATGCTCGACCGGATCGAGCGCGTGGACCCCGCGATCGGCGCCTTCGCCCAGATCGAGCCCGAGTTGGCGCTGGCCCAGGCGGACGCCTGCGATCGCGACCTGTCCGAAGGGCGCGCGCGCGGTCCCCTCCATGGCGTGCCGCTCGCCCACAAGGATCTGCTCTATCGAACGGGCGCGCCGGCGCAGGCCGGATCGCCCCTTCGGGCCGGCTGGCGCGCCAGGTCGGACGCGACGGTGCTGTCCCAGCTGGAAGCGGCCGGCGCCGTGACGCTTGGCCGGCTCGCCATGGCGGAATTCGCCTATGACCCGACCGGAAACAACGGCGTCTCGGGGCTCGCACGCAATCCCTGGAATGCCGACCGGATTTGCGGCGGCTCCTCCAGCGGCTCAGGCGCGGCGGTGGCCGCCCGGCTTTGCTTCGGCTCCATCGGGTCGGACACTGGCGGATCAATTCGCCTGCCGGCTGCGATCTGCGGCGTGGTCGGGCTCAAGCCGACCCATGGCCGCGTCAGCCTGCACGGGGCGATGCCGCTGTCCTTCTCGATGGACTGCCTGGGACCGCTCACCCGCAACGTCGCCGACGCAGCGCTGATGCTGGCAGCCATCGCAGGTCCGGATCCGCTGGACGCGACCAGCTTCGATATCCCGGCCGGTGATTATTCCGCAGCGTGCCGGCAGACGCCGCACGGGCTGGTGGTCGGCATTCCGCACGACTATTTCTGGCAGCATGTGGATCAGAACATCGCCGACCTGCTCCATCGCGCCATCGATCGGATGACGCAGGCCGGCTGCAAGGTCGTGCAGGTCAGCCTCTCCGACATGGATGCCGCGGTTGCCGCGGCCAGCATTGTGCTCGGTGCCGAGGCGGCCGCATTGCACCGG
>JAEWEX010000065.1 GCA_023389135.1 Pseudomonadota bacterium
GGCTCTCGCGCTCCAGGAAGGCGCGCACCGCCTCGTCCCCAAGCCAGCTGGCATGGAGGAGGTCGATCAGGTCCGCGGACACCTGGCCGGTTGCCTCGGCGAAGGCAACCAGCCGGTCGGCGGTCTCGGCCATCTGGGCCGCACCCGCCGGCCCGTGGCGCATCTGGCCGGCAATCCAGCGGGGATTGGCGGCGCGGCCGCGCACGGCGCGGGCGATGGCCTCGGCGAGCGGACGGGCGCGGGGACGAGCGGGATCGGTGGTGTCGAGCACCACCAGCGCCGCAGCACGCCCGAGCCGTTCCGCCGCCGCCGCGAAACCGCCGAGGAAAGCAGCGTCGGCCGAGCCCTCAAGCAGATCGCGGCCGGGGTCGTCGCCGGCATGGATCAGCGCGTCGGCGGCGGCGACCCGGTCGGCGAAGCCCGCGCTGCGCGCGCCCTCCCCGCCGGCGCCACCATAGGCGTGGCTGGCGGCGACGAGGTAGGCCTGCCCGATCTCGCCGCGCTCGTCCCAGTCGCCGGCCTGCAGCAAGTCCTCGACGCCCGCGCCATAGGCGCCCGGCGCGGTGCCGAAGATGCGGTCGAGCGAATCGCCGCGGCGGCGGGCTTCCGCCAGCGGGTTCTCGTCGGCCGCCTCATCGCGGGCGGCCACCGCCCGCACGGCGGCGTCGATCAGCGCGATCTGGGCCGGAAACAGGTCGCGGAACAGGCCCGAGATGCGGAACGTGACGTCGACCCGGGGACGTCCGGCGGCGGCGGCGGCGGGTTGAACCTCGATCCCGGTGACGCGGCCGGTCGCCGGCTCCCAGACAGGGCGGCAGCCCATGAGCGCCAGCCCCTGCGCGATCTCCTCGCCGCCGGTGCGCAGGCTGGCGCTGCCCCAAAGATCGATGACGGCGGTCCGCAGGTGATCGCCATGGGCCTGGAGGTGGTGGCGCACGACCTCGTCGGCGGCGAGGCGCGCGAGGTCCATGGCGGTCGGCGTCGGCAGTCCCCTGGGGTCGGCGGTGAACAGGTTGCGGCCGGTGGGCATGACGTCGCGCCGTCCGCGAGCCGGCGCCCCCGCGGGTCCAGCCGCCACATGCCGGCCGTCCAGCGCCGCCATCAGGCCATCGCGCTCGGACGCGGCGCAGGCGACGCGGGCGGCATCGGTCTCGCCAGGCGCCGTGCGGCCGAAGATGTGGAGGCCGTCATTGATCGCCAACTCCTTGACGTCGCAAAGCCAGGCGTCGATGGCGGCGAGGGCTGCATCCGGATCGGCGGCACCGGCGTTCGCCTCGCGGGCAAGTCCCGTCGCTTCCGCCTTGTCCAGGATCAACCGCGCCAGCCGGTCGCGGCGGCGGCGGTCGAGGCCGTCGGCCTGGGCATATTCGTCGATCAGCCGCTCGAGGTCGGCGGCGACGCCGGACAGCCCGGCCTCTGCCGAGGGCGGCGTCAGGTGGCCGAGCGTGACGGCCGCGATGCGCCGCTTGGCCTGCGCCGCCTCCCCCGGATTGGAGACGATGAAGGGATAGACCACCGGCAGCGGCCCGGTGACGATCCCGGAGAAGCACTCCTGCGACAGCGCCACGGCCTTCCCCGGCAGCCATTCCAGCGTGCCATGGGCACCCATGTGGACGATGGCATGGACGCCGAGCCCGTGCCGCAGCCACAGGCCGAAGGCCATCAACGCATGGCGGGGCGGCAGCGCCGGATCGTGAAACTCGGCCCGCCGCTCGGCGGTGCGGCCGCGGTCGGGGGCGAGCGCCACCACGACGTTGCCGCACGTGATCGCGCGGAAGCGGAACGCGCCGGCGGCGGCCGCTGGATCGTCGGCGGGATCGCCCCAGGCGGAGGTCACGGCCTCGCGCGCGGCGGCCGGCAACCCGGCGAACAGGCGGCGGTAGTCCAAAAGGCTCAGGCTGCAGTCCCGGACGGCGGGGCCGATCGCGGATGATTGGAGGCCGTCCGCGCCGGCCCCCAACGCGTCGAGCAGGGCACGGCTGCCGGACGGCGCACCGTCGATCCGGTAGCCGGCGGCGGACAGGTCGTCGAGCACCGCGAGTACGCTGGCCGGCACATCGAGCCCCACGGCCCAGCCGGTGCGGCCGTGCGCGGCCGGGTAGTCCGGCATCAGGATTGCGATGCGCCGCGCATCGGGTTGCGTGGCGCGCAGGCGCGCCAGCGCGGCCACCCGGTCGGCCAATGCCTCCACCCGGTCCGGTTCCGGCCTGTTGGCCACGGGCGAGAAGGCCAGCAGCGCATCGGCAGGCAGCGGCGCCTTGAAGGAGAGCGCGCCGCCGAGCACGCGGCCGTCGAGCTCCGGCAGCACCACATGCATGGCGAGGTCGGCGGCGGCGAGCCCACGCGGACCGTCGGCCCACGCCGAACGCCGGGTGGTGGCCACCACCGCCTGCAGCACGGGCGCTCCGGAGGCGGCCAGCGGATTGTCCTCGCCGGACGCGAAGGCAGTGGTGGTCACGGTGACCGCGGGCTGCAGACGAGCGAGCGCCGCGCGAAGGAACTTTGCCGAGCCGGGTTCCTTCAGGCTCGCCACGAACAGCGGCGCTGCGGCAAGGCCGCGGCGCGCCAGGGCGGCGGCCAGCGCATCCACGGGCGCGACATCGTCGGCGAGCAGCATGGAGCGATAGAACACGATCGGCACGACCGGCCGGCCGTCAGCCAAGCCGGCGAACCGATCGAGCGGGACCGCGCCTTCGCCGGGCAGGTAAGCCCCGGATAGCGGCAGCGGCGCCGGCTCCGGCGCGGGAATGTCGACGCCGGCATGTCGGGCCAGCCGCGCGAGAAACCCGGACAGATTGGCGCGCCCCCCGGCGCGGAAGAACGCCGTTAGCGCGTTCAGTTCGACGGCCGGCATCGTGGAGAGATCGGCGAGCCGGGGATCGTCCCGATCCTCGCCGGGCAGGATCGCGAGCGCGATGCCGCGCTCCCGCGCCATGGCCGACAGGCGCTCGGCGCCGTAGCGCCACCAGTCCAGGCCGCCGAGCAGGCGTACCGCCACCACCTTCGCATGCATGCCGACCCGGTCGATCCACAGGTCCACCGACATGGGATGGCGCAACTCGCCGAGTCGCGCGAGCCGGAGCGAGGGCAGGCCGGGCGTGGCGCGGAACGCCGCAGCGAGGCCCGCCAGATCGCTGTCGGTGAACGACAGCACCGCCATCTCCCCCGGCGGCTGGCCGAGATCCACCGGCTCGGCGAGGTCGTCGAGCGTCGCGGCGGAGGTGGCGAGTATGTGCATCCGCTACCCCGCCAGGGCCCGCCCCACGGCGTCCCGGTCGAAGCCCCTGAGGCCGATCACCACAAGGCGGGTCGCACGCGCCTCGCCGGGCGCCCAGGGGCGGTCGAAATGGTGCGCGACGCGCGGGCCGACGCCCTGGACCAGGAGCCGCATGGGCTTGCCGGCGATCGCCGCAAAGCCCTTCACGCGCAGGACGTCCGGCGTCGCCGACGCCCGCTCGACCCGTTCGGCCAGGCTTGCGGGATCGCCCGCCTCCGGGAGCTCCACGACGATGGACTCGAAGTCGTCATGGTCGTGGTCGAGCTCGTCGTCATGATGGGTGCGGCGGTTCTCGATGTCGTCCTCGGTCCCGACGCCGAGGCCCATGAGCACGGCGGGATCGACCCGGCCCCCGGAGGTCGCGACCACGGTGACGCTGCGCGGCATGTTGGTGTCGATCCCCGCCATGGCGCGCGCGACGCCCGCCTCGTCCATGAGATCGCGCTTGGTGAGGACGATCAGGTCGGCGCAGGCGACCTGATCCTGGAACACCTCCTCCACCGGATCGTCGTGGTCGATGCTGTCATCGCCGGCGCGCTGGGCCGCCAGCGCGGCCATGTCGCCGGCGACACGCCCCTCGGCCAGCGCCGCGCCGTCCACGACCGCGACGACGCCGTCCACGGTCACCCGGCTGCGGATGTCGGGCCAGTGGAACGCCTGCACCAGCGGCTTGGGCAGCGCCAGGCCGGAGGTCTCGATCAGGATGTAGTCGACGCCGCGGGCGAGGATCCGGTCCAGCGCGGGGGCGAAATCGTCGGCCACGGTGCAGCACAGGCAGCCATTGGCCAGCTCCACGATGTCGTCGTCCGAGCAGCTCTCGATGCCGCAGCCCCTGAGGATCTCGCCGTCGATGCCCACGTCGCCGAACTCGTTGACGATCACCGCGACACGCCGGCCGCCGGCGTTCTCCAGAAGGTGGCGGATGATGGTCGTCTTGCCGGAGCCGAGGAAGCCGGTGAGGATCGTGCAGGGAACGCGGGCGAGGCTTTGGCTGGCCGTCATGGGGTCTCCTCGGTGAGATCGAGCGGGGGGACGCGGGCGACAAGCCCGCGCTTGAGCTGTTCGGGCCGCCCGCGCCAGGGCATCACGGCGGCGTCGGCCGCCGCGAACATCTCCGCACCCTCCACCAGCGCGGGGCCGCCGGTCTCCGCGTCGAGCATCCCGAACACATAGGTGAAGGCGCCGGGCCGCAGCACGGCGGCGGAGAGGCCCCGGGAGCAGTTGGACAGGCACGAAACGGAGCGCACCGCGATGTCGGTGCCCGCAGCGGCGGCGCGCGTCGCGGCGAACAGCGCCGGGCCTTCCGGCAACGCGCCTTCGGCCGCGCCGGCGCGGCGGCAGGTGGCGCAAACCACGATGGTCACGGCGGCGGCGACCGCGGCTTGCGCATCCGGCTTGGGCAGGACGTCAGTGGTCACGCGGCGCTCCTCGTCGCGGCTTTTCCGAGCCGTCTGTCCGGGGCGCAGTCGCGATACGGCGCGCATGGCGGCGCCATGCGCTGCGGCTTCCGCCAGCACGGAACCCGCACGGCGCCGGGGCACCCCGCCCGGCACGCGACCGCATCGACGGCAGGTCTCCTGGCTCGCGGCTTCAGCGCCTCTCTCCGCCTTCCCGGACGAAACGCCGTCCAGTGGCCCGTGGGAGAGGCTCGCCGCCTACAGTTGCGGGGGCAGCCGCGGAATGGGGCGCCAGGGCGCCCGGACCGCGTTCCCTCTTCGCCCGACCCTCACGGGGCGGGACCGTCGATGCGGGCAGTTAAGGTTTTGACGGGCCGCATGTCAACGAACCGGGCCGACGCGGGCGACCGCGGCCGACGCCTGCCGCAACCGCACCCTTTCGCCATGCCCCCCCGTTCGGCTAGAACGGCCCGGCCCGCAACTCCAGCGCCGGACGCCCGCCGCCATGACCACGCCCACCCTGCCCGACGCGCATACCCAGACCGAGATCCTGGTCCAGGCGCTGCCGCACATGCAGCGCTACGACCAGGAGATCGTGGTCATCAAGTATGGCGGCCACGCCATGGGAGACCCCGCGGCGGCGGAGGACTTCGCCGAGGACATCGTGCTGCTGGAGCAGGCCGGCGTGAAGCCGATCGTGGTCCATGGCGGCGGGCCCCAGATCGGCGCCATGCTGACCAAGCTCGGCGTCAAGTCGGAGTTCGCGGCGGGTCTCCGGATCACCGACAAGGCGACGGTGGAGATCGTCGAGATGGTGCTCGCCGGCTCCATCAACAAGCAGATCGTCGGCACCATCTCCGCCGAGGGCGGCAAGGCCATCGGCCTGTGCGGCAAGGACGGCAACATGGTCACCGCGCGCAAGGTGTCGCGCACCGTGACCGATCCCGGCAGCAACATCGAGAAGATCGTCGATCTGGGTTTCGTCGGCGAGCCGGAGAAGGTCGACCGCACCGTGCTGGACGCCGTGCTGGCGGCCGAGATCATCCCCGTGCTGGCGCCGGTGGCCATCGGCGCCGATGGCCAGACCTACAACGTCAATGCCGACACCTTCGCCGGCGCCATCGCCGGCGCCATGCGCGCCAAGCGCCTGCTGCTCTTGACCGACGTCCCCGGCGTGCTGGACAAGGACCGGAAGCTGCTGCCGGAGCTGACGGTTGACCGGTGCCGAGAGCTGATCGCCGACGGCACCATCACCGGGGGCATGATCCCCAAGGTGGAAACCTGCATCTATGCGCTGGACCAGGGCGTGGAGGGCGTGGTCATCCTCGACGGCAAGGTGCCCCACGCGGTGCTGCTCGAGCTTCTCACCGACCACGGCGCCGGCACGCTGATCCTGCGCTAGCACCATGGACGTATACGATGCGGGCCGCCCCGGCGCGGCGGCCTTCCCGTCCGGATTCCTGAAGCAATGAACCGCATCGCAGCCCTGGCCGGCTTTCTGATCCTCACCGCGACCCCGGCCGTGGCCGACGTGGTGATGTGCAACCGCACCCCCTTCGTGCTGGACGCGGCGCTCGGCCTGGACGACCGCGGCGCGACCGCGACGCAAGGCTGGTTCCGCGTCAATCCCGGCGTCTGCCGCCCGGTCATGACCGGCGCGCCGCCGCCGGGACGGCTGCTGGTCCATGCCCGCGCGCTGGAGCTCTACGGTGTGCCGGACCTGCTGGGCGGCGACGGCGAGCCCATGTGCGTGCGCGACGGCGACTTCGTCATCGCGGACGCCTCCGGCTGCACGCCCGACAAGGGCGAGCGCGTGGCCTTCGCGCCGGTCGATCCGGTGGAGGAGGCGGGCGAAT
This sequence comes from Pseudomonadota bacterium, assembly GCA_023389135.1. GTDB lineage: Bacteria > Pseudomonadota > Alphaproteobacteria > Rhizobiales > Methylopilaceae > Agaricicola. Next base: position 6,531 of record JAEWEX010000065.1, read on the forward strand.
GGGTCATCTCGCTCGCCGGCGAGCACGAGCGCGACCCGTTCCGCGCGCGGTTCGAGGGTCTGCAGCGGCTGCTGACCATGGCGGGCTACGATGCCCGGCCCATCGACGGGCGGCCGGGGCCCAAGACCACCGCGGCGCTGAAGGCGTTCCGCGGCGACCGCGAGATGGCCGAGGACGTGGGCACCGACGCGCTGTTCGAGGCGCTGGTGCCGGCCGCCGCCGCGGGGCCGGGGCTCGGCCTCAAATGGTGCAACCGCACCGGCCATCCGGTGCTCGCCGCCTACGGGCACGAGGAGCGCGGCCGGGTGGTGGCGCGCGGCTGGTACCGCATCGAGACCGGCCGCTGCCTGTCGCCCCTGCGCTCCGCGCTGGAGGGGAAGGGCAGGCTCTACTCGTTCGTCGAGGCGGTGGATT
>JAEWEX010000068.1 GCA_023389135.1 Pseudomonadota bacterium
CCGGCAGCAGGCCGGACGAGCCGGCGATGACGCGGTCGACGCCGTGGAACGCCAGCCGCGACGCGCCGCCAAGCACCACCGCGTCGCCGGAGGCGAGCCGGAACGAGCGCGTCGCATCCTTGCGGGAGGCGCCGCCCACACGGAATACCGCCGTGTCGCCCAGCGACAGCGACACCACCGGCGCGTCGAAATCCTGCTCGTCGCGGTCCTGGTGCAGCCCCATGCGGGCGCCCGGCGCGTACCAGTTGACGAGGCAGGCCTGCGGCGGATGCGGGTAGCCGGACAGGTTGTTCCACGCAGCGAGCAGCTCCGGCGGCATGTCGGGCCAGGGCCGGCCGGTCGCCGGATGCAGGGGCTGGTAGCGGTAGCCGTCCCGGTCCGAGACCCAGCCCAGCGGGCCGAGATTGGTCATCTGCACGGAGAACGGCTTGCCGGTGCGCGGCATCACCGGCGTGAACAGCGGCGCGGCGCGCAGCAGGTCGCGGAGGCCCTCGACCACACGCCGCTGCGCCGCCTCGTCCCAGAAGCCGGGGATGTGGCGGAGGCCGGACGGGGCGCTTCCGGCAGTCGCGTCGATCATTGCCGTTCCTCCGGGTGGTTGTCACGTCGCTGCCCGCAGTCTAGCAAGGCGGCTCCTCAACGGATGTGGCCCATGGACGCTCCCAGCGACAGCCCCCCGCGCCCGCGGCCGGACCGGCCGGTCTACTTCATCCTTCACGTGCCGAAATGCGCGGGCTCGACGGTCGAGGCCCACCTCATGCGGCACATGGCGCCGGGTCGCTTCGTGCGGCCGGGAAAGCGCCGCAGCGTCCTCAGGCATGTCACCACGCGCTATTTGCCGGGCGACGTTGTCGATCCCGACGGCATCGAGGCGCTCAGCGGCCACCATATCGGCCGGTCGCTGGAGGCGCGCTTCGCGGGGCGCGAGGTGCGCCGCACCGTGCTGCTGCGCGAGCCGCTCGGCTTCTTCCTGTCCTATTACAACTTCCGGATGATGCGGTATCTCAAGGCGGGCTGGCGCACCTACGATTTTGCGACCGCCAATCGTTCGCTGCCCCGCAATCCCGTCGCGGACTTCCTTCTCGGCGCCTATCTGGAGATGCCGTGGGCGCGGCGGGCGGCGATGCCCGATCGCGAGAAGTATGAACGCCTGAACGACTTCCTCGCCACCTGCTGGTTCGTCGGCGGCCACGTGCGCTGCGACGACCTGATCGCGGCCCTGGCGCCGGAGCTCGGCGTGCCGGCCACCGCCGAGCGCGCCAACACCGGCGAGGACTGGCAGCGCAAGGTCGACTGGACGCCGCTGCGGGCTGACGACCTGGACGCGCAGACGAAGCGCCGCATCGATGACGACAATCCGGTCGACCGGCTGCTCTGGGAAAGCTGGCGCGATGCCCGACACGCAACGGCGGCGGTCCGGCCGGCGGCATTTCCGGGAGGCGGCATGCTGGCGCCGCTGGCGCACGAACTCTCGCGGCCCGTATTCGAGGTGCGGCGACGGCTGCAACGGGGCTGGTGGTGACCGCACGAGCCGCCTTGCGGCCCTGAAACCCCCTCCTTATATACGCCGCAACCCCCGCGGAGGCGGGATTTTCTTGGGGATCGGCAGCGCGGGCGCGAGGCCCGCCAGGGCCAGGACGTCCGGTCGCTTCGGGGCCGGGCGGATCCGCTGAACAGGCAAGGATGGATTGAACATGGGCAAGGTCATCGGCATCGACCTCGGAACGACCAATTCCTGCGTCGCCGTGATGGAAGGCGGCACGCCGAAGGTGATCGAGAACGCGGAAGGCGCGCGCACCACGCCCTCCATCGTCGCCTTCACCGACGACGGCGAGCGCCTCGTCGGCGCGCCGGCGAAACGCCAGGCGGTGACCAATCCCGAGCGCACCTTCTTCGCCATCAAGCGCCTGATCGGGCGCACCTATGACGACCCGATGACCGAGAAGGACAAGGGCCTCGTCCCCTACAAGATCGTCAAGGGCCCCAATGGCGACGCCTGGGTGGAGGCCGACGGCAAGAACTACTCGCCGTCGCAGATCTCCGCCTTCACGCTGCAGAAGATGAAGGAGACCGCGGAGGCGCATCTCGGCCAGAAGGTCGACCAGGCCGTCATCACGGTGCCGGCCTACTTCAACGACGCCCAGCGCCAGGCCACCAAGGACGCCGGCAAGATCGCCGGGCTCGAGGTGCTGCGCATCATCAACGAGCCCACCGCCGCGGCGCTGGCCTACGGCCTCGACAAGAAGAACACCGGCACCATCGCGGTCTACGACCTCGGCGGCGGCACCTTCGACATCTCCATCCTGGAGATCGGCGACGGCGTGTTCGAGGTGAAGTCGACCAATGGCGACACCTTCCTCGGCGGCGAGGACTTCGACATGCGGCTGGTCAACTACCTGGCCGACGAGTTCAAGAAGGAGCAGGGCCTCGACCTGCGCAAGGACAAGCTCGCCCTGCAGCGCCTGAAGGAGGCCGCCGAGAAGGCCAAGATCGAGCTGTCCTCGACGCCGCAGACCGAGATCAACCTGCCCTACATCACCGCCGACGCGTCGGGTCCGAAGCACCTCACCCTGAAGCTCAGCCGCGCCAAGTTCGAGAGCCTGGTCGACGACCTCGTCCAGCGCACCGTCGAGCCGTGCCGCAAGGCGATGAAGGATGCCGGCCTGTCGGCCAGCCAGATCGACGAAGTGGTGCTGGTGGGCGGCATGACCCGCATGCCCAAGGTGCAGGAAGCGGTCAAGCAGCTGTTCGGCAAGGAGCCGCACAAGGGCGTCAACCCCGACGAGGTGGTGGCCATGGGCGCCGCCATCCAGGGCGGCGTGCTGCAGGGCGACGTCAAGGACGTGCTGCTGCTCGACGT
>JAEWEX010000122.1 GCA_023389135.1 Pseudomonadota bacterium
AGGCCATCTCGGCCGTGCCCGAGGGCGAGCGCGGCGAGCCGCGAATCCGCGTCCACATCCACGAGGCCGGAGACTTCGTCCATGTGGACGTGATCGACACCGGCATCGGCCTGCCGCGCGACAACCGCACGCGCCTGCTGGAGCCCTACATGACCACCCGGGAGAAGGGCACCGGGCTCGGCCTCGCCATCGTCACCAAGATCGTCGAGGACCATGGCGGGTCGATCGAGCTGCTCGATAGCCCCGCGGTGGCCGAGGGCGGCCGTGGCGCCATGGTGCGCCTCGTGCTGCCCCGCAATCCTCCTCCCTCAACCGCCAACGCCGATACCTGAGGTCTCATGCCTTCCGATATCCTGATCGTCGACGACGAGGCCGACATCCGAGAACTGGTGGCGGGCCTGCTGGAGGACGAGGGCCACGGCACCCGCGTGGCCGCCAACAGCGACGAGGCGCTGGCCGAGATCGAGCGCCGGCGGCCGCAGCTCGTCTTCCTGGACATCTGGCTGCGCGACAGCCGCCTCGACGGCCTCCAGATCCTCGACGCCATCAAGGCCGACCACCCCGAGGTGCCGGTGGTCATGATCTCCGGCCACGGCAATGTCGAGACCGCCGTGGCGGCCATCAAGAAGGGCGCGTACGACTTCATCGAGAAGCCGTTCAAGGCCGACCGGCTGATGCTGATCGCCGAGCGCGCGCTGGAGGCGTCCCGGCTGCAGCGCGAGGTCAAGGACCTGCGCCAGCGCGCCGGGCTCGCCAGCCGCATCGTCGGGTCGTCGCCCGCCGCCAACCAGCTTCGCGCCGCCATCGAGCGGGTCGCCCCCACCAACAGCCGCGTCATGATCAGCGGCCCCTCCGGCGCCGGCAAGGAGCTGACGGCGCGCACGCTGCACGCCACCTCGGCGCGGGCCAGCGGCCCCTTCGTCGTCATCAACGCCGCCTCCATGACGCCGGACCGCATGGAGATCGAGCTGTTCGGCACCGAGCCGGTGGACGGCCGCGGGCGGCTCACCGGCGCGCTGGAGCAGGCCCATGGCGGCACGCTGTTCATCGACGAGGTGGCCGACATGCCGCGGGAGACGCAGAACAAGATCCTGCGTGTGCTCGTGGACCAGAACTTCACCCGCGTCGGCGGCACCGCGCGGGTCCATGTGGATGTGCGCATCGTGTCCTCCACCGCCCGCGACCTCAGTCTCTCCATCGCCGAGGGAGCCTTCAGGGAGGATCTGTTCCACCGGCTGTCGGTGGTGCCCGTCTCCGTGCCGAGCCTCGCCGAGCGGCGCGAGGACATCCCGGAGCTCGTCCAGCACTTCGTCGATCAGATCGCCACCCAGACCGGCCTCCAGCGCCGTCCCGTGGGCGACGACGCCATGGCGGTGCTCCAGTCCCACGACTGGCCGGGCAACGTCCGCCAGCTCCGCAACAACGTCGAGCGCGTCATGATCCTGGCCGGCGGCGCACCCGACAGCGTCATCACCGCCGACCTGCTGCCGGCGGAGGTGGGCGCCATGGTGCCGCCCATGCCCAACGGCTCCGGCGGCGAGCAGCTGCTGGCGCTGGCGCTGCGCGAGGCGCGCGAGATATTCGAGCGCCAGTATCTGGAGGCCCAGATCGGGCGCTTCGGCGGCAACATCTCGCGAACCGCCGAGTTCATCGGCATGGAGCGCTCGGCGCTGCACCGCAAGCTCAAGGCGCTGGGCATCGGCTGAACGGCGCGCTAAAGCTCGTCGCCGCAGCCGGGTGGGAGCATCATGAAGGTCGTCATCTGTGGAGCCGGTCAGGTCGGCTTCGGCATCGCCGAGCGGCTTGCGGCCGAGAAGAACGACGTCTCGGTGATCGACACCTCTCCGCGCCTGATCCAGACCATCTCCGACACGCTGGAGGTCCGCGGCTTCGTGGGACACGGCTCCCAGCCCGACGTGCTGGCGCGCGCCGGCGCCGACCATGCCGACATGCTGATCGCCGTGACGCTGCACGACGAGGTCAACATGGTGGCCTGCCAGGTCGGCCACACGCTGTTCAACGTGCCCACCAAGATCGCCCGCATCCGGGCGCGCTCCTACCTGGAGCCGCACTGGCGCGAGCTGTTCGCGCGCGATCACATGCCCATCGACGTGATCATCTCCCCCGAGATCGAGGTGGGCGAGATGGTGATGCGCCGCCTGGCCCTGCCGGGCGCCGTGGAGACCGTGGCCTTCGCGGACGACAACGTCATCATGGCCGGCATCGCCTGCGACGACGACTGCCCCATCGTCGACACGCCGCTCCAGCAGCTCACCGAGCTGTTTCCCGACCTCAAGGCCGTGATCGTGGGCGTGCGTCGCGGCGACCGCCTGTTCGCGCCCACCAGCAGCGACGCGCTGCTCGCCGGCGACATCGCCTATGTGGTGGCCGAGCGTTCCCAGATCGCGCGCACGCTCGTGATCTTCGGCCGCGAGGAGGTGCCCGCCACCCGCGTCGTCATCGCCGGCGGCGGCAATATCGGGCTCTACGTCGCCAAGGCCATCGAGGAGCGCATCCCGCACGCCGTGCTCAAGCTGATCGAGGCGGACCGGCCGCGCGCCGTGGAGATCGCCGACGACCTCAAGCGCGCCGTCGTGCTGAACGGCAGCGCGCTGGACGAGGTGATCCTCGACGAGGCCGACATCGACGCCACCGAGACCATCGTCACGCTCACCAACGACGAGAAGGTCAACGTGCTGTCCTGCGTCATGGCGCGCTCCATGGGGTGCCGGCGCGGGCTGGCGCTGGTCAACTCCAATTCCTACGCCGCACTGGCCGACACGCTGGGCATCGACGCCCACGTCAACCCGCGCACGGTGACGGTCTCCAAGATCCTGCAGCACGTCCGCCGCGGCCGCATCCGATCGGTGCACACGCTGAGCGAGGGCAGGGGCGAGGTCGTGGAGGCGGAGGCGCTGGAGACGTCGCCTCTGGTCGGCAAGCCGCTGCGCGATCTCGACGTTCTCGACGGCATGCGCATCGGCGCGATCTACCGCAAGGGCGAGGTGCTGCTGCCGCGCGGCGACACCGTCATCCAGGCGCGCGACCGGGTGGTGATCTTCGCCGAGAACGAGAAGGTCCGCCAGGTCGAGCAGCTGTTCCGCGTCAGCCTCGAGTTCTTCTGACCGCATCCTGAAGGGGGATCGCCTTGAGCCGCATCGCCTATGTCAACGGCCGCTATGTCCGTCACGCCGACGCCGCGGTGCACATCGAGGACCGCGGCTACCAGTTCGCCGATGGGGTCTACGAGGTCTGCGAGGTCCGCGGCGGCGAGATGATCGACGAGACCAGGCATCTGGCGAGGCTCTGGCGCTCGCTGAAGGAACTGCGCATCGCCGCGCCGATGCACGACAGCGCCCTGCGCGTGGTGATGCGCGAGACGCTGCGGCGCAACCGCGTGCGCGACGGCTTCGTCTATCTCCAGGTCACCCGCGGCGTCGCCCCCCGCGACCACCCGTTCCCGTCCGCGGACGTGCGGCCGGCGCTGGTCGTCACGGCGCGCCACGTTCCCCGCCGCCGCAACGACGCGGTCGCGGCCGAGGGCATCGCGGTCATTACCGTGCCGGACAACCGCTGGGAGCGCGTCGACATCAAGTCGGTGTCGCTGCTGCCCAACGTTCTGGCCAAGCAGAAGGCGCGCGAGGCCGGCGCCAAGGAGGCGTGGTTCGTGGACCGCGACGGCAACGTCACCGAGGGCTCCTCCACCAATGCGTGGATCGTCACCGACGCGGGCGAACTGGTGACCCGCCCGGCGGAGAGCGGCATCCTGCGCGGCATCACCCGCACGACGCTCATGGACCTCGCCCGCGAGGAGGGGCTCGCGGTGGTGGAGCGGCCCTTCACCGTGGAGGAGGCCATGGCGGCCCGCGGCGCGTTCCTGACGTCGGCGACCCAGATCGTCATGCCCATCGTCAGCATCGACGGCCGCCCGGTCGGAAACGGCCGCCCGACCGAGCTCGTCACCCGGCTGCGCAGCCGCTTCCACGACGTCGCGGAGCGCCGTCCGCTGTGACCCTCTTGCAGAGCAGCATCGGGGCGAGTCTAATAC
>JAEWEX010000167.1 GCA_023389135.1 Pseudomonadota bacterium
GCCCAAGCGCGTGGTGTTCGCCGAGGGCGAGGAGGAGCAGGTCATCCGCGCCGCCGTGTCGTTCGCCAACCAGGGGCTGGGCACCGCCATCCTTGTCGGCCGCGAGGACCGGGTGGCCGCGGCGGCGGAGGCCGCGGGCATCGACCTGCGCGACGGGGTCGAGGTCCACAACGCCCGGCTGTCGAAGAAGAACGCCTATTATGCCGGCTACCTCTACGAGCGGCTGCAGCGCAAGGGCTATCTCCAGCGCGACTGCCAGCGCCTGGTCAACCAGGACCGCAACTACTTCGCCGCCTGCATGGTGGCGCTGGGCGACGCGGACGCGCTGGTGTCCGGCGTCACGCGCTCCTACGCCACCGTGCTCGAGGACGTGATGCGCGTGATCGACGCCAAGCCCGGGCACCGGGTGATGGGGCTCACGGTGGCGCTCGCCCGCGGGCGCACAGTGGTGCTGGCCGACACCGCCGTCACCGAGGTGCCGAACGGCGAGGAGCTGGCCGACATCGCGGTGGCCGCCGCCAATGTGGCGCGGCGCCTGGGATACGAGCCGCGGGTGGCGATGCTCGCCTCCTCCGCCTTCGGCAACCCGCCCTCCGAGCGCGCCGGCCGGGTGCGCGACGCGGTGCGGCTGCTGGAGAAGCGGCGGATCGACTTCGAGGTGGACGGCGAGATGACCGCGGACGTGGCGCTGTCGCGCGACGCGCTGGCCGCCTATCCGTTCTGCCGCCTGTCGGGGCCGGCCAACGTGCTGGTGATGCCGACGCTGAACGCGGCCTCCATCGCCACCAAGATGCTGCAGGAGCTGGGCGGGACCACCGTGATCGGCCCGCTGCTGGTGGGGCTGGACAAGCCGGTCCAGATCGTCCCGCTCGGCGCCAAGGACACCGACCTGGTCAACATGGCGGTGCTGTCGGCCTACAACATCGGGGCGTGACCAGCTTGATCAGGTCGCGCCGCGACGCCATCTTGGTCGCGTGCCGACGGTCCCGGGAGGCTGGCATGCCGACGCTCGTCGGTCTCCACGACGCCAAGACCAGCCTGTCCGGGCTGGTGGATCGCGCCGCTGCCGGCGAGGAGATCGTGGATCTCCAAGAACGGCACCCCGCTCGCGCGGCTGGTCCCCATCGCTCAGCGCGGCGTTGCACGACGCCCTGCCGGCGCCATGGGGATCACCCGGATCGCGGAGGACTTCGACGCCCGCGACGTCGCGGTCGAGCGGCTGTTTTCCGAAGACTGACCCGTGCAGCTGCTGCTCGACACCCAGGTCTTCCTGTGGTGGGACAGCGGCGACAGGCTGCCGAGGCCGGGCGCGTTCGAGGCGATTGCGGACCCCGCCGGCCAGGTCTTCGTCAGCGCGGCGTCGGTCCTCGAGATCGCGATCAAGGCGCGCCTCGGCAAGCCGGGCTTCACCGGATCGGCGGTCGACGCCATGGGCCGCAACCGCTTCTTCGAGCTGCCGATCGTGCCCGCCGAGGCGGAGGCGGCCGGCCGTATCGACTGGGCGCATGGCGATCCGTTTGACCGCCTGCTGGTCGCGCATGCCAGGCTCCGGGGGATGACGCTGGTGACGGCCGACCGTGCAATCGCCGGGGCCGGCGACACAGCGCAGATGTGGGCCGGCGCCTGAGGGCCCGCCTCACGCCAGGTGGCGGCCCGCGTCGGCGCCGTAATAATCCACATAGCGCGGGTTGATGCGGTCCACCGGCATCACGACCAGCACGTCGGTGGTGCCGAACTGGCGGTCGACCACGGCGCCGTCGCCGACGAAGGCCCCGATCCTGAGATAGCCCTTGATCAGCGGCGGCAGGGCGCGCAGCGCGGCGCGGGGGTCGATCGCCTCGCGCGGCATGCGGTCCATCTCCACCCGCCGCCCGGCCAGCGCCGGCGCGCGCCAGTCCTCCGGCGCGCGGTGGAAGTGGTGGAGATAGGACAGCGGCAGCGCCAGCCGGTCGGGATCCGTGCCCTCCATGGAGGCGCAGCCGATCATCACGTCGATCCGGTGCGCCAGCACATAGGCCCACACGCCGTGCCACAGCAGCTCGACCGTGCGCTTGTCGCGATAGGGCTTGAGCACGCAGGAGCGGCCAAGCTCCAGGAACGACAGGCCCGGCCGGCCGTCCAGCAGGCCCGCGAGGTCGAACTCGCCGGCGCTGTAGAAGCCCCAGTTGGCGTCGGCGACGTCCTGGCGCAGCAGCCGGTAGGTGCCCACGACCCGGGGCCGGCCGCGGCCGAAGGCGCCGGGCGCGGCGGCGTGGTCGAGCACCAGCAGGTGGTCGCACAGCGCGTCGTACTCGTCGGTGTCGCGCCGGGTCAGCATGGAGGCGGCGTTGGGCACCGCCGACATCTCGTCGTAGAACACCCTGAACCGCAGGCGCTGGGCCCGCCGGACCTCGGCGGGCGTCGACGCCAGCCGCAGCTCCAGATTGCCGATGCGGCCGAGCGGATCGGGCAGGATCGCGCCCGAGGGCCGCCGCGCGGCCGGGGCGGCGCCGAAGCCTGTCCCGAGACCCGGCAGCCAGCGGCCGAGACCGGGCGCCCCCGCCGGCGCCGCAGAGGGCGCGAAGCGGCGAACCAGAGACATCGGATTGAGCGCGTTTCGCATGAGAGCTGAGCCCACCCCACCAGCGCGCCGGCCACTGCCGGCATCCCCGAGCCGGCGGACAGGACCATATTCGTCCGACGAACGTATGACAACGAACCGTCACGGTATCGTCACGGCATTGTCAGGACCGGCGGCGTCTCACGCCGCCTGGCGCACCCGGTCGGTGAGCGCGCGGTAGGACAGCGCCTCCGCGAGATGCACGCGGCCCAGGGTCTCCGCGCCGTCGAGATCGGCCACCGTGCGCGCCACCTTGAGGACGCGGTGGTAGCCGCGCGCCGACAGCCGCATGGCCTCCGCCGCGTCGCGCAGCAGCCGCATGCCGGCGGCGTCAGGCGTCGCCATGGCCTCCACCAGCGCCGGGCCCGCCCCGGCATTGACGCTGAGCCCCGGGCGGTCGAGCGCCGCGAATCGCTCCCTCTGCGTGGCGCGGGCGGCGGCCACCCGCGCCGCCACCTCGGCGGTGCCCTCCGCCGGGGCCGGCAGCATCAGGTCGGAGGCGGTCACCGACGGCACCTCGATGTGGAGGTCGATGCGGTCCACGAACGGTCCCGACAGCCGCGCCTGGTAGTCCGCCGCGCAGCGCGGGCCGCGGCGGCAGGACTGGCCGGGCTCGCCCGCCGCGCCGCAGCGGCACGGGTTCATGGCCGCGACCAGCTGGAAGCGGGCGGGATAGGTGATGCGGTGGTTGGCGCGCGCCACCGCGATCTCGCCGGTCTCCAGCGGCTGGCGCAGCGCGTCGATCACCGC
>JAEWEX010000178.1 GCA_023389135.1 Pseudomonadota bacterium
GGACGGGTTGTTCCGGGTCTCGAATACGTCTTGCGCAATCTCGTCGGATGGGGTGCTGCTGCCCGCCCACGCGCTGTTGCGCAGCCACTCGGGGACTGCCATCGCCTGTCCTCCTCGATCGGGCTTCTCCCCCTGCGGAAGTCCCCCGTCGTCTCTGGCATGCCCGCCCGCATCGCTCCCCTTGTCGCGGCGCGATGTTCACGGACGGCATGGTTTCCACCACCCAGCGCGGGGACTTGACGTGTGGAATGTGGCCAAGAAGCGCCCAATTCTGGGAAACTTTGGGCGCGCCCTGCGACCCATCCGCCGCACCTGAAAAGCAAAGGCGGCAGAAGCCGTTGCCCCCGCCGCCTTGAATCGGACTAGGAAGGAATTTTTGCCTCAGCGCATGGTCGGGATCGAGAACTCCGCGCCTTCCTTCACGCCGGACGGCCAGCGCGACGTGACGGTCTTCGTCCGCGTGTAGAACCGGATCGCGTCGGGCCCGTGCTGGTTGAGGTCGCCGAAGCCGGAGCGCTTCCAGCCGCCGAAGGTGTGGTAGGCCAGCGGGACCGGGATCGGCACGTTGATCCCGACCATGCCGACATTGACGCGCGAGGCGAAGTCGCGGGCGGCGTCGCCGTCGCGGGTGAAGATCGCGACGCCGTTGCCAAACTCGTGGGAGGAGGCGAGGCCGAGGCCTTCCTCATAGGTCTCCGCACGCACCACGGCGAGCACGGGCCCGAAAATCTCCTCCTTGTAGATGCGCATCTCCGGCGTCACCTCGTCGAAGAGGCACCCGCCCATGTAGAAGCCGTTCTCGTAGCCCTGCAGCGAGAAGTCGCGGCCATCGACCACCAGCTTTGCGCCCTCGCGGACGCCGACATCGACGTAGTCTTTCACCCGGTCGAGCGCCTGGCGCGTGACCAGCGGACCGTAGTCTGCGGACGGGTCCGTGGACGGGCCGACCTTGAGGCTCTCCACGCGCGGGATCAGGCGCTCCATCAGCGCGTCGGCGGTCTTCTTGCCGACCGGGACCGCGACGGAGATCGCCATGCAGCGCTCGCCGGCGGAGCCGTAGCCAGCCCCGATCAGCGCGTCGACCGTCTGGTCGAGGTCGGCGTCGGGCATGACGATCATGTGGTTCTTGGCGCCGCCGAAGCACTGCACGCGCTTGCCGGTGGCGGTGCCGCGCGAATAGACATAGTGCGCGATCGGGGTGGAGCCGACGAAGCCGATGGCCCTGATGTCCTCGTCGTCGAGGATGGCGTCGACGGCTTCCTTGTCGCCATTGACGACGTTGAGGATGCCCGCCGGCAGGCCGGCCTCCAGGAACAGCTCGGCGATCCGCAGCGGCACCGACGGGTCGCGCTCCGAAGGCTTGAGGATGAAGGCGTTGCCGCACGCGATCGCCGGCGCGCATTTCCACAGCGGGATCATGGCCGGGAAGTTGAACGGCGTGATGCCGGCCACCACCCCCAGCGGTTGGCGCATGGAGTACATGTCGATGCCGGGTCCGGCCGCGTCGGTGAACTCTCCCTTGAGGAGGTGCGGCGCGCCGATGGCGAACTCCACGACTTCAAGGCCGCGCTGGATGTCGCCCTTGGCGTCCGGGATGGTCTTGCCGTGCTCGCGTGCCAGCGTCTCGGCGAGGCTGTCGTATTCCCTGTGGGCAAGTTCGAGAAATTTCATCAGCACGCGGGCGCGCTTCTGCGGGTTCTGGGCCGCCCAGTCGGGCTGGGCGGCCCGGGCGTTCTCCACCGCCGCGCGGACTTCCGCCTTGGAGGCAAGATCGACCCGCGCCTGGACCTCGCCGGTCATGGGCAGGAACACGTCGGCCTGCCGCCCGCTGGTGCCGGCGACGCGCTTGCCGCCGATGAAATGGCCGATACTGTCCATGACTGTTCCTCCCTGTTGGTTTGCCGTCAGCTTGATGGCACTTTAATCTGCGCTGAACAACGGCCGCAAAAGCGCATCCGTTGTGCGAATCTTCGCGCGCCATCAACCCGGATGACCGCGCGCCGGTCCAGGAGCGGGGAACGCAGACCTCGTGCGCTGGACTGCTTGCATGATGGGTCAGAGAGCGGAACGGCACATGAACTGGGACGACGTCCGCGTGTTCCTTGCGGTGGCGCGCGCCGGCCAGATGCTTCAGGCGGGGCGCCGGCTCGGGCTCAATCACGCCACCGTCGCCCGCCGCGTCGGCGCGCTGGAAGCGACGCTGAAGGCGCGCCTGCTGGACCGCCGCACCACCGGCTGCGCCCTTACCCCGGCCGGCGAGGCCTTCCTGGAAGCCGCCGAACGCATGGAAGCGGAGGTGATGAACGCCAGGGCCGCCGTCGCCGAGACCGATGTGGAAGTCGCCGGCACCGTGAGGATCGGTGCGCCGGACGGCTTCGGGACGGCTTTCCTCGCGCCGCGTCTGGGGGCGCTGCTGGACCGGTTCCCCGATCTCACCGTCCAGCTCGTGCCGGTGCCGCGCTCATTCTCGATCTCGCGGAGGGAGGTCGACCTCGCCGTCACCATCGACCGTCCCGAGCACGGCCGGCTGGTCACCCGCAAGCTGGTCGACTACACCCTCGGCCTGTATGCATCCCGGGCTTATGTGGCTGCGCACGGCGCCCCCTCGCGGCTGTCGGACCTGAGGCAGCACCGTCTTGTCGGATATGTGGATGACCTGCTGTTCAGCCCGTCGCTGGACTATGCCCGTGAGTTCGACCGCAACTGGCTTCCGCGCTTCGAATGCGCCAGCGCGCTGGGACAGGCAGCGGCGGTCCGGGCGGGTGCGGGGATCGGCGTGCTCCACGCCTTCGTCGCCCGCGGCGATCCCGATCTCGTACCGGTGCTGGAGCCGCGCGCCATCCGCCGGGCTTACTGGACCGTCCAGCACGAGAGCACGCGATCCATCCGCCGGATCGGCGCCGTATCGGACTTCATAACCGCCGCAGTGGAGCGGGAGCGTGCGATCTTCTCGTGATCGCGGGCTGGAGCGGCTGATGCGGGGGGCGTCACGGTCGACCTTTGGCGCGTCATCGAAGCGATGGAGCATGGATGTCATCCACCACGCTGATCGACTCTGCCTTTGAACCCGCCCCCGACCTCTCTACCAAGAGCCAAGCCGGCATATCCGCCAGCGTCGGCGGTCGCGCGGCGGCTAGCGCCGCTCCTCGACCAGACTGAGATAGGTCGGGTCGAAGTCTGCAAGCGTCTTGAGCCCGTTCCAGTCCACGACGTCGATGCGCGGATTGCGCCAGGAGACCAGGCCGGTGGCGCGCAACTGCTGGACGGTCCGGTTGGTGTGAACGACGGACAGGCCCAGCATGTCGGAAAGCTCTTCCTGCGTCGCCGGAAAGTCGAAGCCGCCGTCCTGAACGCGGCCGACCACGTCGAACCGCAGGTAGAGTTCGCAGACCAGATGCGCGAGATGGCGAACCGGATTGCGGCGGCCGAGGCAGACGATCCAGCTGCGCTGGATCGCGGCGTCGATGGCGATCAGCGTGAACAGCAGCCGCCCGAGATGGGAATGCTCGTCCGCGAGCCGCTTCACGGCCCCATGCTCCACGAACGCCACGCGGCACGGCGTCAGCGCTGTGACCGAGTGATCCATGACCCGCAGCAGCAGGCCGTGCAGATCCAGGAAGTCGCCGACGACGTGGATCGCCGATATCTGCCGCCGCCCGTCATTCAGCAGGTCCGACCGCACCGCGATGCCGTCCAGCAGGAGACAGCTCTCGGTCGGTCGCGACTGCGCCTGGATGATGCATTCGTCAGCGGCGAAGGTGCGTTCGCGCCAGCTTAACGCCGCGAGCGCGGCATGTTCATCAGCGGACAGCGTGTCGCGCCTCTCCAGCGCGGCGATGAGGGCGGCGATGTCGGTGGAACTCAAGCGATTTTCCTGGGGGCGCCGGATGCGGCGGGTCGAGGTCTTGTAGGGGCGCCGGGACGCTAGGGCAATTCCGGTGCGCCTGCGACTATTTTCCGGGGCCAGGCGGCATATTCTGCGGAACCCAGCTTCCCTCCGCCCGGTTTGCCATCAGAGACGCCGTGGATGGTGAGATGCCCGTATATCTGTTCCGCATGCGCCATGACCAGGAGGGGATCGAGCCCGCCCATGTCACTCTTCCTGACGCGCATGCGGCGTGGGCGCAGGCCATTACCGCGTGCGGCGAGATGCTGCGCGACCTGGACGGCGAACTGGTCCCCCGGGTTCCGTGGGAAATGGAGGTGACGGACGAAGCCGGTTCGCCGATCTTCGTCTTCCGCTTCTGCGCCGAGAATGTGAAGTCCCGTCGCCGCTGATCCTCAACCCTCCTCGCGAGCGGACATGACCTCGCCTGCGATGTGGAAGGCGGTGTTGGCCGCCGGAACGCCGCAATAGATCGCGCCCTGCAGGATCAGCTCCTTCAGGTCGTCGGCCGGCATGCCCGCGTCCAGCGCGGCGCGCACATGGAGCCGGAATTCCTCCCATCGCCCCATGCCCAGCGTCATGGAAAGCACCAGCAGGCGCCGCGTCCGGTCGTCAAAGTGTTCCCGTGTCCAGATCTCGCCCCAGGCGTATCGGGTGATGAGGTCCACGAATTCGCGGTTGAATGCGGTGGCGGTGCGCGCCGAGCGGTCCACATGCGCATCGCCGAGAATCTCGCGGCGCCGCGCCGCGCCGCGCGCGTGACGTTCAGCTTCGTCCATGGCTTACCCCGTTTCTGTCCGGCGATAGACGGCAAGCCCGGCGGCAACGAACGCCGCAGCCGAGCCGAGATGGTTGGCCGGGTCCAGCAGGCTCGCGATCCGGCCGGCGTCAAGG
>JAEWEX010000219.1 GCA_023389135.1 Pseudomonadota bacterium
GCCCGGGCGTCGCCGCCCGCGACCCGCGGGCCCTGCGCTTCGCCGCCGTCCTCGCGCTCGTGGTTGCAGCCGTCATCGCGGGCGAGGAACGCGGCGACCGCCTGGCGTCCGCCTTCGACTGGACGAGCCCGCGCGCCCCGGCGGTGCCGCCGCGGCTCGACGCCTGGCTGACGCCGCCGTCCTATACCGGCCGCGCTCCGATCTTCCTCACCACCAGCGCCGATGCCGCCGCCCTGGCGGCGCAGCCGCTCGCGGCCGACGCAACCGTGGAGGCGCCGGCCGGCAGCGTCGTGGTGGTCCGCACCAGCGGCGGTCGCGTGGACGTGACGGCGACCGGAGGGCTGACAGCGACCGAGCAGCCTGAGAAAGGCGAGGCCGCGGCGGCCGTCAGCGAATGGAGCTTCACGCTGGAGGGCGATGCCGGGCTGACGCTGGAGGCGCCCGGCCATGCCACGCGCTCGTGGCGCTTCGCCGCCCTCCCCGACATGCCGCCCAGCATCGCCTTCGCCGCGCCGCCCCAGACCGGGCGCCGTGGCGAACTGGCCATGACCTACACCATCGAGGACGACTATGGCGCCGCCTCGGGTGCTGCCACCTTTGCGCCTGGCGGCGCGATTGCCGGTCAGCAGCCCGTGGTCGAGCCGCCGGAGGTGCCGCTCGCCATGCCGCACCGTCGCACGCGCGGCGCGGCGGAGGCCACGACGGCCCCCAACCTGATGGAGCATCCCTGGGCCGGGGCCCGGGTGCGCATCACCCTGTCTGCAGTGGACGACGCCGGTAACACCGGTCGCAGTGCGCCGGCGGAGGTGCTGCTGCCGCAGAGGAGTTTTGGCGATCCGCTCGCCCGCTCCCTGATCGAGCAGAGGCGCCGGCTCGCGCTGGACATCGCCGCCCGCCGCAGCGTCGAGCAGGCGCTGGACACGCTGGCGCTCTATCCCGACCGCTTCACGCCGGACACCGGCACCTATCTCGCGCTGCGCACCGCCTACTGGCGGACCCGCAATGCCCGCGGCGTCGAGGACCTGCGCGGCGTCGTGGACTATCTGTGGGAGATCGCCCTCCAGATCGAGGACGGAGACCTGACCGACGTCCAGCGCGACCTGCGCGCCGCGCAGGAAGCGCTGCGCGAGGCGCTGGAGCAGGGGGCCAGCGACGAGGAGATCGCGCGGCTGACGCAGGAACTGCGCGAGGCGATCGAGCGCTTCATGGCAGAGCTGCAGCGCCGCATGGAGACCGCGCAGCAGATGCCGCCCGGCTCGATCCCGCCGGACGCGCAGATCGTGCGGCCACAGGACCTGCGCGACATGCTGGACCGGCTGCAGGACTTCGCCCAGAAGGGCGCCCGCGACCAGGCGCAGGACCTGCTGGCCGAGCTCAATCAGTTGCTGGACGGCCTGAACAATCCAAGCGCCAGCGCGCAGCAGATGGACCCGCAATCGCAGGAGATGGCGCGGATGCTGGACGAGCTCGGCCGGATGATCCGCGAGCAGAGCGAGTTGCGCGACCGCACCTTCCAGCAGAACCAGCGCGGCGGCCAGCGCAACCAGCAGGGCCAGAACCAGCAGGGTGAGCAAGGCGATGGCGATCTTGCCCAGCGGCAAGGCGACCTGCGCCGACAGCTGGAAGAGCTGATGCGCCAGATGGAGGAGCAGGGCCTCCAGGGCGACCGGGCGCTGGGCGAGGCCGGTGAGAACATGGGCGAGGCGGAGGGGCAGCTCGGAGAGGGCCAGCCCGGCGGCGCCCTCGGTCCGCAGGGCGAGGCGCTGGAGGCGCTGCGACGCGGCGCCCAGGGGATGGCCCAGCAGATGTTCGGAGAGGGCGAAGGTCAGGGACAGGGCGAGGGCGACATGCCCGGCCAGGACGGGCCGTCGCAGCAGACCGGCCGGGCGTCCCCCGGCGCCGAGGACGTCGATCCGCTCGGCCGACCCACCCGCGGCCGCCGCTACGACCCCGGCGCGTCTGTGCGCGTGCCCGGCGAGATCGAGGCGCAGCGCGCCCGCCGCGTGCTGGAGGAGCTTCGCCGGCGCCTTGGAGATCCCGGCCGCGCGGCGGACGAGCTGGACTATCTGGAGCGGCTCATCGAACCGTGAGCGGGCGGGTGCGCCGCCGCGATGCGGCGCGCCCTCAGGTCTCCACGATGCCCCCGGTGCCGGGGTCCCGCGGCGCGGCCGTGCGGCCATGGGGCTCCGCGAGCCAGGATGCCGACCGCATCTCCGTCAGCCGCGACAGCGTGCGCTGGAACTCGAAGCCATGGTGGCCATCGGCGGCCAGCAGTTGCTCGGGCTCGGCTGCCGCCGATGCGACCAGCTTGACGCGGTGGTCGTAAAGCGTGTCGATCAGCGCGATGAACCGCCGCGTAGGGTTGCGCGAGGCCTCGGTCAGGCGCGGGATGCGGTCGAGCACCAAAGTGTGGAACCGCTCGGCCAGCGCCAGATAGTCGGCCGGTCCCAGCGGGGCCTCGCACAGCTCGGCGAAGGAGAACCGCGCGACGCCGAGCGCGGCCTGCGGCACCGCCACCCTACGCCCCTGCACCTCCAGCACCGCGGGCGCTGCGCTCCGGGTGCCGGCGAAGCGGGCGAACGCCTCGTCCAGGGCCGCCTCGGCAGCCGCGTCCGCCGGCGCGTGCCACACAGGCACGCCCTCCAGCTTGGCCAGGCGATAGTCCTCCGACGCATCGAGCCGCATCACGGCGAGCCGCTGCCTCATCAGCTCGACGAAGGGCAGGAACAGCGCCCGGTTGAGGCCGTCGCGATAGAGATCGTCGGGTGCGACATTGGACGTCGCCACCACGACAACGCCCAGCTCGAACAGCCGCTCGAACAGCCGGCCGAGGATCATGGCGTCGGCGATGTCGGTCACCTGGAACTCGTCGAAGGCCAGCATCCATGCCTCCGCCGCAATGGCCTCCGCAACCGGAGGGATCGGATCGGCATCGCGCGCTGTGCCCGCCTTGAATGCCTGACGATGCGCGTGGATGCGGGCATGGACGTCGGTCATGAAGGCGTTGAAGTGGACGCGCCGCTTGCGCCGCACTGCGGACGCCTCGAAGAACAGGTCCATGAGCATGGTCTTGCCGCGGCCGACCTCGCCCCAGATGTAGAGCCCCTTCGGCGGGGCCGGAGCCCGGCGGGCGAACAGCCAGCCCAGCGCCGATCCCTTGCGGGCCAGCCTGTGGTCCGACAGCGCAGCGGCGAGACGGCCCAGCGCCCGCGCCGCCGCCTCCTGGGCCGGGTCGCGCGTGAGCGCGCCGGCGGCGACCAGCGCGGCATAGGCTTCAGATACCCTGTCCGTCATGAACCGTTCCGTCGCGGCGGGGCGCGGCGGCGGCCTAGCAGACGCCCGTGCGGGCGTCAAAGATGCGCGCGGCGCGGATCGTGCTTGGACCGCACGGTGCAGGCGGCTAGTTTGGCGCCGCCCTCCGCCCCGACATCTCCAGACAGTCTCCCATGCCGCTCACCATCGCCTCGTGGAACATCAATTCGGTGCGCCTCCGCATCGGGCTCGTGCGGCGCTTCCTGGAGGCGCACGGCCCGGACGTGCTGTGCCTGCAGGAGACCAAGTGCCCCGACGACCAGTTCCCGCACGCGGCGTTCCGCGAGCTGGGCTACGTGCATGCCGTCGTCGCGGGCCAGAAGGGCTATCACGGCGTGGCCACGCTCGCGCGCGTGCCGCTGGAGCCGGCGGACAGGCTCGCCTTCGGCGGCGAGGACCACGCCCGCCACGCAGCGGCTCGCGTGACGGCGGGGGCGCAGGCGGGCCTCGTGATCCACAATTTCTACGTGCCCGCGGGAGGCGACGAGCCCGACCCGGCCATCAATCCCAAATTCGCGCACAAGCTGGCCTATCTCGCGGACATGACGCGCTGGGGCGAGACGCGCGCAAGAGGCTCCGAGATCCTGCTGGGCGACCTCAACATCGCACCGCTGCCCACCGATGTCTGGAGCCACCAGCAGCTCCTGAAGGTGGTGAGCCACACGCCGGTGGAGGTCGAGGCGCTGGACGGCGTGCGCGACCGGGGCGGCTGGGTCGACGCCGTCAGGCGGCACATCCCGCCGGACGAGAAGGTCTTCACCTGGTGGAGCTACCGCGCGGCGGACTGGGCGGCGTCCGACCGCGGGCGGCGGCTCGACCATGTCTGGGCAAGTCCCGACATCGTCCCGGCGCTCGGCCCCGTCGAGATCCTGCGCGAGGCCCGCGGCTGGGAGCGGCCGTCCGACCACGTGCCTGTGATCGCGACGCTGGGATAGGCCCGCGGCGGGGAGCCAGCCTAGCGCTGCCGGACCGGGCGATTAAGGTCCAGGCCGTTGAGGGTGTTGCGCACCCGGTCGAGCGCGGTCATTTCGGCTTCGAGCCGGCCGAGCAGGCGCTCGCGCATGGCCATGGCGATGCCCGGGAACTCCGCCAGCACCCGGCCGAACAGCGCGCGCGAGATGGCGAGGACCTGAACCTCGTCGCGCGCCACCGCCGAGACCGGGCGCGTGATCGGGGTCAGCATGGCCAGCTCGCCGATCAGAGCGATGGGCTCCACGATGCGTTCGCGGTCGGACTTGCGGTCGATCATGACCAGCCGGCCGCGCGCCAGGACGAACCCGCCGTCGGAGACGTCGCCCTGGCCGAACAGCGCGTCGCCCGGCGAAAGCGTCCGCCGCTCACATGAAAACGCGAGCAGGCGCAAGGGATCGTGCCCGATCTCGCCGATCACGGGCGCGCGTTCCAGGACGCGGATGTCTTCCTCGAGGGCCATGGATCTCCGGACGGAGCAGGCGGGTTGTCAGGGGACGAGCTTGTAGCCGCCCGCCTCGGTCACGAGAAGTGTAGCAC
>JAEWEX010000308.1 GCA_023389135.1 Pseudomonadota bacterium
GGTCATGGGCGGGGCTCCGCATGGGACAACCGCCCTGCGTGCGTCGGGACGCCCGCGCGACGGCCGGCCAACCTGCCGGCATCGGTATTGCCGGATCCCGGATCGGCTGCGCCGGCCGGGATGACGGAACAGGTTGCCCTCGCCACGCTCATCCGCCGCGCTCCCCGAGCCTGACGCGCGGATCGAGCGCGGAATAGAGCATGTCCACCACGAAGTTGATGATGACGAAGATGAATACGGTCAGCATCAGGTAGGCGACGATCACGGGGCGATCGAGCAGGTTGATGCTGTCGATCAGCAGCTTGCCCATTCCGGGCCAGGCGAACACGGTCTCGGTCACCACCGCGAAGGCGATCATGGAGCCGAGCTCCAGGCCGAGGATGGTGACGACGGGGATCATGATGTTCTTGAGGATGTGGACGCCCACCACGCGGCGCTCCGACAGGCCCTTGGCGCGGGCGAACTTGACGTAGTCCTGCAGCGAGGCCTCGCGGGCGCCCGCGCGGGCCAGCCGGATCACCAGCGCCATCTTGAACAGCGCCAGGTTGGTGGCCGGCAGGATGATGCGCTGCAGCCCCTCCCAGGTCAGGAAGCTGACCGGCACGCCCAGCACCTCGGTGGTCGGACCGCGGCCGCCCGCGGGCAGCCAGCCCAGGATCACCGAGAACACCAGGATCAGCATCAGTCCCTGCCAGAAATTGGGAAGGCTGAAACCCAGGATCGAGCCGGCCATGATGGTCTTGCCGGCCACGCTGTCGGGCCTCAGGCCGGCCCACATGCCGAGCGGGACGCCGAACACGAGCGCGATCATCAGCGCCACGAAGGCCAGCTCCAGCGTCGCCGGCAGGCGCTGCAGGATCACGTCCATGGCCGAGGTGCCGTAGACGAAGGACGTTCCCATGTCGCCCTGGAGCAGGTTGCCGAAGAAGGTCAGGAACTGCTGCCACAGCGGCTGGTCGAGGCCGAGCCGGCGCGTCACCTCCTCGATCTCGAGCTGGTTCGCCTCCGGGTTGATCAGGATGTCGACCGGGTTGCCGATGGCGTAGACGCCGACGAACACCATCACCGCCATGGCGAGGATGGCGACCGCGCTCTGCCCCAGCCTGCGCAGGAAATAGACCAGCATGACGCGATCCTCCCGGAAAGGGGCTCCGCGCGGGACCGGGCCCCGCGCGGAGGATCGGGCGGCGGATCAGTTGGCCGGGGTGGCGAGATAGCCCAGCGTGTACTGGTCGGCGCGGGCCTCGTAGTCGATGTCCTTCTTCATGGCCCAGGTGGTCAGCTCGTAGTGGATCGGGGCGATGGCCCAGGTGTCCATGGCGATGCCGACCGCCTGCTGCAGGAGCTTCTCGCGGGCGGGATCGTCCACCGTGGCGAGCGCCTTGAGCAGCAGGTCGTCGATCTCCTTGTTGGAGTGGCGCGCGAAATTGGTGCCGCCGAGGCCGCGGGCCTTGTCGTTGGTGGCGACCAGCGCGCCGATGGGCGAGGACATCTCGCCGGTGGCCGCGCCCCAGCCGGCCAGGTAGGCGGAGAACTTCAGCGCATTGCGGTCGGCGAAGAACGCCGAGGCGGTCTTGGCGTCGACGCTGGTCTTGACGCCGATGCGGCTCCACATCTGGGCGACCGCCTGGGCGATCTGGCCGTCATTGATGTAGCGGTCGTTGGGGCTGCCCAGCGTGATCTCGAAGCCGTCGGGATAGCCCGCCTCCGCCAGCAGCGCCTTGGCGCCGTCCGGATCGAACGGGATCGGGCCGCGGTCGGGATCGGTGCCGAACATGGGCGAGGGCAGGAGCTGGCCGGCCGGCTCGGACAGGCCGAGCATGATGCGCTCCTTGATGGCCTCGCGGTTGATGGCCTTGGACAGCGCCTCGCGCACCTTCACGTCCTGGAGCGGGTTCTTGTCGCCGGCGATGCCGGGGGTCGGCGCGTCGCCCTGGTCCAGGGCGATGTAGATGACGCGGTTGGACAGGCCCGACGCGATCTTGAAGCCGGAGCTCTCGATGCGCTGGATGTCCTGGGTCGGCGGGTTCTCGATCATGTCGACGTCGCCGGCCAGCAGCGCCGCGACGCGGGCGCCGGGATTGGTCAGCGGCCGCATGACGATCTCGGCCCAGGCCGGCTCGTCGCCCCAGTAGGTCTCGTTCTTCTCCAGCACGATGCGGTCGCCGCGGGTGGCCTGCCGGAGCTTGTAGGGGCCGGTGCCGATGGCGACGTCGGGCTTCAGGAACGCCTCGGAGGCGGGCGAGGTGATGCCGTCGCAGCCGCCCGCCTTGAAGGCCAGGTCGTCGGGGGCGTCATTGGCCTCCGCCGACAGGATCACGAAGGTGGACATTTCCGTGGGCAGCAGCGGGGCCGGCGCCGCGGTCTTGATGCGGATGGTGTGGTCGTCCACCGTCTCGATGCCGGCGATGGACTTGGTGTAGAGCGTGAAGGGCGAGACAGCGTTCACCACGGCCGGGATGCGGCAGACGGTGTAGACGAAGTCCTTCGCGGTGAAGTCGCTGCCGTCGGAGAACTTCACGCCCTGGCGCAGCTTGAACTCCCAGGTGGTGTCGTCCACCGCCTTCCAGCTCTCGGCAAGGCCGGGCTGGAGGCGCTGCTGGGCGTCCTGGTTGACCAGCGCGCCGAAGATGTACTTGGCCAGCGCGTTGTTGGGCCCGAGATTGTGGTAGTGCGGATCGAGCGACGTGGGCTCGGACGACAGGCCGATGGTGAGCGTCTGGGCGGCGGCCGGCAGGGCCGCGGTGAGCGTCAGGGCGGCTATGGCCGCGGCGGCGGCGCGGGCGCCGGGTCGGAAATCCTGCATCTTCAAGTTCCCCTCGCTGTCTGGTTTCGACGGTCCGGCTGACGCGGACAAGCTTTGCACCGACGCTATTATGCGCTAAACAGATTGGAAAGCGCAAAATTGATAATCATAACGTATAGGCCTATGCGGTGAGCCTTTCGTCTGCTGGCTTTTCATCCACTGCCCATCGTCGCGCCGGCATCACGCTGCGTGAACTGGAAGTATTGCGCGCTCTGGTGGCCACTGGAAAGACCACTGCCGCAGCCCACCGTCTGGGCGTGTCGCAGCCGGCCGTGAGCCGGGCGCTGGCCCAGCTGGAGACCCGGCTCGACCGGCTGCTGTTCCGGCGCGACGGCGGGCGGCTGGTGCCCACCGCCGAGGCCATCGCCATCGACAGCGAGCTGGAGGCCGTGTTCGCCGCCATCGCCCGGATCGGGGAGCATGCCGGCCAGCGCGCCGTGATGCCCGCCGTGCTGCGCGTCGCCGCGCCGCCGACCATCGCCCACCGCTTCCTGCCGCGCCACATCGCCGGCTTCGCCCGCGCCCAGCCGCAGGTGCGCGTCAGCCTCGACGTGGTGTCCTCGGACGTTCTCGTGACACAGGTCGCCGAGGCGCGGGTCGACATCGGCATCTCCGACACCGAGCCGTCCCATGGCGGCGTGCATGTGGAGCCGTTCCGCTCGTCCGACGCGGTGTGCCTGGTGCCGGAGGACCATCCGCTGGCCGCGCGCGCGGAGATCGTTCCCGCCGACCTGGACGGCGCGCCGTTCATCGCGCTGACGCGGCGGCATTCGGCCCGCATCGCCATCGACCGCGTGCTGGCGGAGGCGGGCGTGCAGCCGCGCATCGTGATCGAGACCTCGACATCGGTCTCCGCATCGGAGTTCGTCCGCGAGGGGCTGGGGCTGACGCTGCTGAACCCGTTCCCGGTCGCCGCGCGGCTGACCGGGGTCGCGGTCCGGCCGTTCCGCCCGGCGGTGCGGTTCTCGGCGGCGTTCCTGCTCGCCTCGGGCCAGCCGCCGACGCCGGCGACCCTGGCCTTCATGGCCCATGTCCGCAGCCAGCCCGACGACACCCCCGCACGCGCCGCAGCGCCGGAGACAGACCATGCCCAGCCCGCTCACCCTTGAAGTCCTGGAGCGGCTGGTCGGCTTCGACACCACCAGCCGCAACTCCAACCTCGCCCTGATCGACTATGCGGAGGCGTTCCTGCGCGGCGCCGGCGCCGCGACCGAGCGCGTCTACGACGACACCGGGGCCAAGGCGAACCTGTGGGCGACCTTCGGGCCCGAGGACCGGCCGGGCGTCATCCTGTCGGGCCACACCGACGTGGTGCCGGTGGACGGCCAGGACTGGGCCACGGACCCGTTCCGCCTGACCGAGGCCGGCGGCCGCTATTTCGGCCGCGGCGCCTGCGACATGAAGGGCTTCCTGGCGATCTGCATGGGGCTGGCGCCGGAGATGGCGGCGGCGCCGCTGGCCCGCCCCATCCACCTCGCCCTCTCCTATGACGAGGAGGTCGGCTGCATCGGCGTGCGCGGCCTGATCGCGCGGCTGGCGCAGCGGCCGGCGCTGCCCGCCGCCTGCATCGTCGGCGAGCCCACCGGCATGGAGGTCGCCATCGGCCACAAGGCCAAGCGCAGCCTGCGCGCGACCCTGCGCGGCCTCGGCGGCCATTCCTCGCGCGCCCCGGACTTCGTGAACGCGGTGGAGCACGGCGCGCGGATCGTCGTGAAGATCCGCGAGATCGGCCTGCGGCTGGCGGCGCAGGGCCGCCGCGACGGGCTCTACGACGTGCCCCACACCACCGCCCATGTGGGCACCTTCCACGGCGGCACCGCGCTCAACATCGTGCCCGACCTCGCGACGCTGGACTTCGAGTTCCGCGCGCTGCCGGAGGAGGACGTGGACGCGCTGGTGGCCGAGGTGGAGGCGTTCGTGCGCGGCACCGTGGATCCGGAGATGAGATCCGCCTGCCCCGACGCCGGCGTCGACCTGGACCTGATCTCGGGCTTTCCCGGCCTCGCCACCGCGCCGGAGGCGGAGGTGGTGACGCTCGCCAAGCGGCTCGCCGGCCGCAACGACCACATCAAGGTCGCCTATGGCACCGAGGCGGGGCTGTTCGCGGAGACCGGCGGCATTCCCACCGCGATCTGCGGGCCGGGCTCCATCGCCCAGGCGCACAGGCCCGACGAGTTCGTGGAGGCATCGCAGCTCGACGCCTGCGAGCGCTTCGTGCGCGGGCTGATCGCGGAGTGCTCGGCCTGAGCCGCGTCAGCTGCGGAAGTGCTTGGAGAGCTTGAGCTTCTGGGCCTGGT
>JAEWEX010000322.1 GCA_023389135.1 Pseudomonadota bacterium
CGGGTCGGGACGGGCGAACCGCTCCTCCAGCGGCACGAGCAGCACATTGCCGAGCGGGGACAGCCCGGCGATGCCGATCCCCGCCACCGAGACCGCCATCAGCACCACGCCGAGCGTGCGCGTCCGCGGCGCCGCCAGCAGCAGCATGCCCAGCGCCCCCAGCGAGAACAGGGCGTTGGACGGCAGCGCGAAGAATCCGAGAATCTTGGAGAACGTGAAGAACATGCCGCAGCAGTGTCAGCGGATCAGGCGGATGTCGAGGCCGAGATCGAGACCGGCCCAGATCCTGTCTCCGGTCAGCACCGGAAGTCCGAGTTCAAGTGCGAGCGCAAGACAGGCGCGATCGCCCAGCGATATGCCGGATCGCGGCAACCGCCGGGACAACAGACCGACCCGCCAGGCTCGTTCGCCGCCGAACGGCTCGATCGTCAGCTTCAATCCATCGAACCAATGGCGGATTGCCGGTTCGGGCATTCCCTGGCGCCCGGCCCAGATGGCGAGTTCCGCGACCTGGATGGCGGAGACGCGGGCGCGCGGAAGGCAGGCGACCACCGCATCGGCTCCGGTTTCGCCGTTCAGCACGGCGATGATGGCCGAGCTATCCAGCCCCGCGCTCAAGGTTGCGGCTTCGGTTGCCCGGAAGCGGCTAGCCAGGCTTCATATTCCACGTCTTCCTGCTCTGCTTCCCGGCGTCGATCGGCGATGAGTTCATCCACAAGGCTGACGCCGGGCGGAACGAACTTGCGAACTTCCGCCTGGATGCGACGCACGGTTTCGGCCATGTCCTCCGCAGGATGCGCAGCCTCCGACACAGCCTGCTCCAGCAGGTTGCGAGCTTCCGCCTCCATGCTGCGGCCATGCTCCGCGGCACGAACCCGGAGGCGGTCGCGGACGTGGTCCGGAACATTGCGGATGGTCAGGGTAGCCATAACCGTGACGCTAGCATCGACAGCAACGCTGTCAATTCCTACCCCATCAGTTCCCGCCCGATCAGCATGCGCCGGATTTCGCTGGTGCCAGCCCCGATCTCGTAGAGCTTGGCGTCGCGCAGCAGGCGGCCGGTGGGGTAGTCGTTGATGTAGCCGTTGCCCCCGAGAAGCTGGATCGCGTCCAGCGCCACCTGCGTCGCCTTCTCGGCGGCATAGAGGATGGCGCCGGCGGCGTCCTGGCGGGTGGTCTCGCCGCGGTCGCAGGCCTTGGCCACGGCATAGACGTAGGCCTTGCAGGCATTGGTGGTGACATGCATGTCGGCGAGCTTGCCCTGCACCAGCTGGAATTCGCCGATGGGGCGCCCGAACTGCCTGCGCTCGCGCACATAGGGCATCACCACGTCGAGCGCGGCCTGCATCAGCCCGAGCGGGCCAGCCGCCAGCACCACGCGCTCGTAGTCGAGGCCCGACATCAGCACGTTGACGCCGCGGCCGACCTCGCCCAGCACGTTGTCCTCGGGCACCTCGCAGTCCCGGAACACCAGTTCGCAGGTGTCCGAGCCGCGCATGCCGAGCTTGTCGAGCTTCTGGGCGGTGGAGAACCCCTTGAAGTCCTTCTCGATCAGGAACGCGGTGATGCCGCGCGCGCCCGCCTCGGGGTCCGTCTTGGCATAGACCACCAGCGTCTCCGCGCCCGGCCCGTTGGTGATCCACATCTTGGTGCCGTTCAGCACCCAGCGGTCGCCCTTCTTCTCGGCACGGGTGCGCATGGAGACCACATCGGACCCGGCGCCCGGCTCCGACATGGCGAGCGCGCCCAGATGCGCGCCGGAGACCAGCGGCGGCAGGTAGCGGCGCTTCTGCGCCTCGGTGCCGTTGCGGCGGATCTGGTTGATGCAGAGGTTGGAGTGCGCGCCGTAGGACAGGCCCACCGAGCCGGAGGCGCGGCTGACCTCCTCCATGGCGACGCAGTGCTCCAGGTAGCCGAGGCCGGCCCCGCCGAACTCCTCCTCCACCGTGATGCCGTGCAGGCCCAGCGCCCCCATCTCCGGCCACAGGTCGCGCGGAAACCGGTTGGTGCGGTCGATCTCGTCGGCCCGCGGCGCGATCTTGTCCTGGGCGAAATCGCGGACCGTGTCGCGGATCGCCTCGGCGGTCTCGCCGAGGTCGAAGTTCAGGGCGCGCGGCGCATTGGGCAGCATGGGGCGTCTCCTCCGGTTGGACGGAGAGTAGCCGCGCGGCGCATGGCTGTCAGGCCGGCCTTCAGCCGAGGCCGAGGCCGAACCACCACGCCGCAAGCCCGAGAAAGGCGAAGAAGCCCACCACGTCGGTGACGGTCGTGAGAAACACCGCGGAGGCGACCGCAGGATCGAGCTTCATGCGCGAAAGCGTCAGCGGGATCACCACGCCGAACAGGCCGGCCACCGTCATGTTGACGATCAGCGCCGCGCCGATCACCCCGCCGAGCTCGACATCGCCGAACCACAGCGCCGCCCCGGAGCCGACCAGCACCGCGAGCATGCTGCCGTTGAGAAGCCCCACCAGCAGCTCGCGGCCGACGACCCGCCGGGCGTTGCGGCCGCCGATCTCGCGCGTCGCCAGCGCGCGCACCGTGACCGTCATCGCCTGCGTCCCGGCATTGCCGCCCATGGAGGCGACGATGGGCATCAGCACCGCGAGCGCGACCATGCGCTCGATGGTGCCGTCGAACAGGCCGATGACGGAGGCCGCGACGAAGGCGGTGAACATGTTGAAGAACAGCCAGGGGAACCGGCTGCGGATGATGACCGGCACGCGGTCGGACATCTCCTCGTCGCCGACGCCGCCCAGGGCGCGGATGTCCTCCTCCGCCTCCTCCTGGATCACGTCGACGATGTCGTCGATCATGATGACGCCGACCAGCCTGTCGTGCTCGTCGACCACCGGCGCGGACACGAGATTGTAGCGCTCGAACAGCCGCGCGGCCTCCTCCTGGTCCTGGTCGACCCGCACCGGGTGGACGTCGTCGGACAGGATGTCCTCGATCCTGACCGGCCGGCGCGAGCGCAGCAGGCGGTCCAGCGAGACGCTGCCCACCAGCCGGTAGCCGGGATCGACCACCAGGATCTCGTAGAAGTCGTCGGGCAGGTCGCCGGTCTCGCGCAGGAAGTCGATGGTCTGCCCCACCGTCCAGAACGGCGGCACCGCGATGAACTCGGTCTGCATCCGCCGGCCGGCGGACTGCTCCGGGAAGTCGAGGCTGCGACGCAGCGCCAGCTGGTCGGGAACCGGCAGCCGCTCGAGGATCTCGGCGCGGTCCTCGGCGTTCATGTCCTCAAGGATGTAGACCGCATCGTCGGAATCGAGGTCGCGGAACCCCTCCACCACCGTCGCGGTGGGCAGTTCGTCCAGGATCTGGACGCGCACCGTCTCGTCCAGCTCGGTCAGGGTCGCGAAGTCGAAATCCGCGCCCAGCAGTTCCACCAGCCTGGGCCGCTCCTCCTCCCTGAGCTCGACCAGGAGGTCGGCGACGTCGCTTTCATGGAGGTCGCTGACCAGCGCGCGCAGCAGCGCCACGTCGCCCGCGCGGACGGTCTCGCTGACGGCGTCCACATAGGCGCGCGAAACCGCGCCGTCCGCGTCGCGGAACGCCGGGGTCGGCGCCGCCGTCTCGATCGTGGCGTCGGTCTCGGCCATGGCCGACCTCGCGGTTCCTGGGAAAATACCCGAGCGTTCTAGGGCGTGGCGACGACATCGCCAAGACGGCGCCGAAAACGAAACGGCGGCCGCTGGGGCCGCCGTCCGGATCCACCGAGCGTGGATCGAATAGGTGGTGCGGTCGAGAAGACTCGAACTTCCACGGGTTGCCCCACAGCGACCTCAACGCTGCGCGTCTACCAATTCCGCCACGACCGCATGTCCCGCCGGGGCGCGCCCCGGCAAGGCGGCCCGTTTAGCAAATCGCCCGGGGCCTCACAAGGGATTGTTGGGCGTCGTCGAGCAAAGCGCGGACCGGCGCCGCCGGCGCACGGGAAACCTGCGGGAAATCAGGCGACGTCGCGGGTGATGGGCGCGGCGGGCGCGTGGTCGCCGCTGACGCGGTTCCGCCCGCCATGCTTGGAGGCGTAGAGATGCGCGTCCGCACGCGCCACCAGCGCCGCCGCATCGTCGCCGGGGCGCAGCTCGGCCACGCCGAACGACATGGTCAGGTGGCCGATCCGCTCCCCCGTCG
>JAEWEX010000437.1 GCA_023389135.1 Pseudomonadota bacterium
CGGTGCGGCTGGCGGGAACCGCCGCGGGCAGCCGCGCGCTTTCGCTCCTGGCCGTGATCGCGGCGCAGGCGGCGCTCGGCGTGTTCACGCTGCTCTACGGCGTGCCGCTGGATCTCGGGCTCGCCCACCAGGCCGGCGGCGTGCTGGTGCTGGTGCTTGCCGTCCGGCATCTGGTCATGACGGCTCCCGCCACGGCGCGGGCCCCGGCGGCGCGCCCGGCCGCAGCCTGAGGCGGACCGCCGGCCGGTGTTCAGGCCGCGCGGGCTTCGAGACGGGCGCGTGTCGCGCCCTCCTCAGCATGAGGGAAAGAGGCGCCCCGATTTTCTGCCGGACAGGCAGCGCTCCATTCCTCCTCATGCTGTGAGGAGGCCCGAAGGGCCGTCTCGAAGCACGCGCGCGAGACCTCAGGTGGCGGCCAGCGCCTGGTCGAGGTCGGCGATGATGTCGTCCTTGTCCTCGATGCCCACCGACAGCCGCACCACCTCGGCGCCGGCGCCGGCCGACGACTTCTGGGCGTCGGTGAGCTGGCGGTGGGTGGTCGAGGCCGGGTGGATGATCAGCGAGCGGGTGTCGCCGATATTGGCCAGGTGCGAGAACAACTGCACCTCCGACACCACCTTGACGCCGGCGTCGTAGCCGCCCTTGAGGCCGAAGGTCAGCACCGCGCCGGCGCCCTTCGGCGCGTATTTCTTGGCGAGGTTGTGGTAGCGGTCGCCCGGCAGGCCGGCATAGCTGACCCACGACACCTTGGAATGCCCTGACAGATATTCCGCCACCGCCAGCGTGTTGTCGCAGTGGCGCTGCATCCTCAGCGGCAGGGTCTCGATGCCGGTCAGGATCAGGAACGCGTTGAACGGCGACAGCGCCGGCCCGAGGTCGCGCAGCCCCAGCACCCGGCAGGCGATGGCGAAGGCGAAGTTGCCGAAGGTCTCGTGCAGCACGATGCCCTGATATTCCGGGCGCGGCTCCGACAGCATCGGGTAGCGGCCCTCGCGCGACCAGTTGAACGAGCCGCCGTCCACGATCACGCCGCCGATGGAGTTGCCGTGGCCGCCCAGGAACTTGGTGGCCGAGTGGATGATGATGTCGGCGCCGTGCTCGAACGGCCGGCACAGATAGGGCGTCGCCAGCGTGTTGTCGACGATGAGCGGCACGCCGGCGCGCTTGGCGATCTGGGCGATGGCGCCGATATCGGTCATCACGCCGCCCGGATTGGCGATGGATTCCACGAAGATCGCCTTGGTCTTCGGCGTGATGGCGCGCTCGAAGGAGGCGACGTCGTCGGTGTCGGCCCACACCACGTTCCAGCCGAAGCTCTTGAACGAGTGCGTGAACTGGTTGATCGAGCCGCCATAGAGCCGGCGCGCCGCGACGAACTCGTCGCCCGGCGTTAGCAGCGCATGCAGCGCCAGCACCTGGGCGGCGTGGCCGGAGGCGACCGCCAGCGCGGCGGTGCCGCCCTCCAGCGCCGCCACCCGCTCCTCCAGCACCGCGTTGGTGGGGTTGCCGATGCGCGTGTAGATGTTGCCGAAGGCCTGCAGCCCGAACAGCGAGGCGGCGTGATCGACGTCGTCGAACACGAAGGAGGTGGTCTGGTAGATCGGCGTCGCGCGCGCCCCGGTGGTGGGGTCGGGCTGCGCGCCGGCGTGGATCGCGAGCGTCGAGAAGCCGGGGCCGCTGGCGTCTGTCATGGGGAAACTCCCGTGTCGTTCTTGTGAATTATGCGATCGGACGAGGCTGCTTCGTTCTTTTTAGCGAACGCCGCAGGGCGGTCAATCCCGCGGACGGACCGGGCGGAGCGACATGCGCTGCACGCCGCCGGCCATGCGCACCGGGCGCTTGGCCGAGATGGTGCGCGAATTGACGCCCACCCAGCCGATCTCGCTGGACAGGCGACCGTACTCGATCTTCGGGCAGCGGTTCATGACGACCTTCACGCCGGCCGCCTCCGCCAGCGCGGCGGCCTCGTCGTTGCGGATGCCGAGCTGCATCCAGATCACGGCGGGCCGGGGGCTGAGCGCCAGCGCCTCCTCGACCACCTTGGGCGTGTGCTCGGAGGCGCGGAAGATGTCGACCATGTCGATGGGCTCGGGCACGTCGGCGAGCCGCGCCCAGGTCATGTTGCCGTAGATCGGCTTGCCCGCCTGGCCCGGATTGATGGGATGGACCCGGTAGCCCTTGTCGGTCAGGTAGCGCGTCACGAAGAAGGAGGGGCGCACCTCGTTGGCGCTGGCGCCCACGATCGCAACCGTCTTCACGGTGTTCAGGATGCCGCGGATGTAGCTGTCGGGATAGCTGTCGTGGTTCATGGAAACTGCCGTCGGGCGAGGGGATCACGCCCCCGGCCATACCGGTCGGCGCTTTTCGAGGACCGCGCCGATGCCTTCCTCGGCGTCCCGAGCCAGCATGTTCTCGGTCATGGTGCGGGTCGCGTGTTGGTAGGCCTCGGCAAGGCTCATTTCAAGCTGCCGGTGGAAGGCGGGCTTGCCGATCTTGAGCGCGACGGGCGACTTGTCCGCGATGCTGCGCGCCATCTCCTGCGCCGTCGCCAGCGCCTGTCCGGGCGGCACGACGCGGTTGACGAGGCCCATTCGGGCAGCGTCCTCGGCCTCGACCCAGTCGCCCAGCAGCAGCATCTCCATGGCGTGCTTGCGCGACAGGTTCCGCGACAGCGCCACCATGGGGGTGGAGCAGAACAGCCCGATATCGACCCCCGGCGTGCGGAACCGCGCCGCGCGCGAGGCGACCGCCAGGTCGCAGGTCGCGACCAGCTGGCAGCCGGCCGCCGTCGCCATGCCCTCCACCGCCGCGATCACCGGCTGCGGAAGGTGGACGATCTTCTGCATCATGGCCGAGCAGCGGCCGAGGATGTCGGCGAAATAGCCGCGGCCGCGGTCGGCGTCGGAGCGGTGGGCGGTGAGTTCCCGCAGGTCATGGCCGGCCGAGAACGCCGGGCCCTCCGCGGCCAGCACCACGGCGCGGACGGTTCCGGTCGCGGCGATGTCGTCCAGCGCCGCCGTCAGGGCGGCCATGGCCTCCTCCGACATCGGGTTGCGGCGCTCCGGCCGGGACAGCACCAGCGTCGTCACCGCGCCGTCGTCGACGCGGCGGACCGGCGGGCCGGGCGCGGGTCGGACAGATGCGCAGAGGCGCCCTGCAT
>JAEWEX010000440.1 GCA_023389135.1 Pseudomonadota bacterium
GTCCTGCTCGTCGACGCCGAGCCGGCACTTGACCGTGACCGGCACCGCGACCGCGGCCTTCATGGTGGCGACGCAATCGCCCACCAGCGACGGCTCTCGCATCAGGCAGGCGCCGAAGCGGCCGTCCTGCACGCGGTCGGACGGGGAGCCGACATTGAGGTTGACCTCCGCGTAGCCGAAATCGGCGGCGATGCGCGCGGCCTCCGCCAGCGCGCGCGGATCGGACCCGCCGAGCTGCAGCGCCACCGGCTGCTCCCCGGGCGAGAAGCCAAGCAGCCGGCCGCGGTCGCCATGGAGCACGGCGCCGGTGGTGACCATCTCGGTATAGAGCAGCGCCCGCGCCGAAAGCTGCCGGTGGAACATGCGGCAGTGACGGTCGGTCCAGTCCATCATGGGGGCGATGGAGAAGGTGCGGTCGAGGGCGGCCATGGCCGCCAAGATCGTCACGCGGCGGCCGGCGTCAAGGGGCTTCCCTCTCCCCACGGGAGAGGATGCCCGCGGAGGGGGCGGGAGAGGGATGCAGGCCGGGCATGGAGGGGAACCGCCGGTCCCCTCATCCGGCCCTCCGGGCCACCTTCTCCCCGTGGGAGAAGGAGCGCGCCCTTCCCTCTCCCAACGGGAGAGGGTGCCCGCGGAGCGGGCGGGTGAGGGACACAGGCCCCGAATGGAGGGGAACCGCCCGTCCCCTCATCCGGCCCTCCGGGCCACCTTCTCCCCGTGGGAGAAGGGGCAGGATGGGAGAAGGGGCAGGATCTACCCCGCGCCGGGAGGGAAGGTGACGTTGCAGTTGATTCCGGCGGGCATGGCGGAGCCCGGATTGGGGAGTTCCAGCCTCACCCCGAAAGTGTCGCTGGCGCTGTCGAACACCTTGTCGACCACGATGACCCGGGCCGTGTGGACGCCGCCCACCGGGTCGGCCGGGCGCACCTCGGCCTCCATGCCGACCTTCAGATCGTCATAGAGCGCGATAGGCAGGTAGACCTCCACATAGAGCGGGTCGATGCGGGCGATGCGCGCGATCTTGGCCTGCTCGTAGACATATTCGCCCGGCGACAGCATGACCCGCATGACCACGCCCTCCACGGGACTGGTCACCGTGCGCAGGCCCAGCGAGATCTCCGACCGGTTGAGCTCCAGCCGCGCCATCTGCTGCTCGTGCTCGGCCTGCAAGAGCTCGATCTCCGCCTGGGCGGAGGCGCTGAGCGCCTGGTCCACCGCGGCGGTGGCGGCCACGCGGCGGGCCTGGAGCTCGCGCTGACGGTCGGCCTCCTTGGCGGCAAGCTCTGCGCGGGCGCGGGCGATGTCGACCGCCAGGGTCGATTCCGCCCGGCTGCGCGCGACCTCCAGCGCCACCGTCTCCACCTCGGAGCGCAGCCGCGCGACCGGGCCGCCGGCCCTGACGATGTCGCCGCGCGCCACCAGCAGCTCCGCGATCAGCCCGTCGGCGCTGCTGCCGAGATCGGTGACGAGCGAGGGCTCGATCACGCAGTCATAGGCGTCGGGCGCGGGCTGCGCCGCGGCGGCGGAGGCGGCGAGCAGAGCCGCCAGCGCGCCGGCGAGCGGCGCGCGCAGCGCGGGAAGGTGTCGGGAACGCATGTGTCCGGTCTCCATCATTCGGCGCGGCCGGCGAAGGCCAGCATGTCCTCGAGGCTCTCGTCGGCCAGCAGCAGGCGCCGGCGGATCGCGCCGTGACGCCGCTCGGTGGCGACCTGCGCCAGCCAGAACAGCGGGCGGCCGGCCCAGTTGGGCAGCGTGCCGTCGGCGCGGGCGAGGCGTGCGGCGAGCCCCATCGCGCGCGCGCGCCAGAAGTCGCGCACCAGCTCGTCCTCCAGCGACACCACCGCCTCGCAGGCGCCGGGATCGCCCTGGCGGCCGCAGCGGCCGAAGAGCTGGCGGTCGATCCGGCGCGCGTCGTGGCGCTCGCAGGCGACCACCACGAGGCCACCGTCCCGCGCCACGCCGTCGGCCAGCGCGATGTCGGTGCCGCGGCCGGCCATGTTGGTGGCGACGGTGACGCGGCCCGGGCCGCCGGCCTCGGCGACGATGGCCGCCTCCTCGCGGTTCTGCCGGGCGTTGAGGATGCGGTGGGGAATGCCCTCGGCGTCCAGCCGCGCGCCCAGTTCCTCGGAGGCGGCGACCGAGCGGGTGCCGACCAGCACCGGGCGGCCGGCGCGGTGGAGCGCGGCGACGCGGCTCACAACGGTGGCCCACTTGGCCTCCGCGGTGGCGTAGATGCGGTCCGGCGCCATGCTGCGCCGGCTCGGGCGGTTGGTCGGCACGCGCACGACGCCCAGCCGGTAGACCGCCCAGATCTCCGAAGCGACCTCGCGCCCGGTGCCGGTCATGCCCGCGAGCCTCAGATAGCGGCGGAAGAAGCGCTGGTAGCTGATGCGCGCCAGCGTCTCCATGCGGCCGGTGATCTCCAGGCCCTCCTTGGCCTCGATCATCTGGTGCAGGCCGCGCTCCCAGGAGCGGTCGGCCATGACGCGCCCGGTGTACTCGTCCACGATCTGCACCCGGCCGTCACTGAGGATGTAGTGCTTGTCGCGCTGGTAGAGATGGACCGCAGCCAGCGCCTGGCGCACCAGCTCCTCGCGGTGCTTGGAGGACGCGAAGGCGCCGCCGTGCCGCGCCGTCAGGCGCCTGGCGTGGGCGCGGCCGAGATCGGTCAGGTCGACGCTGCGGTCGCGGACCGCGAAGTCGCGCGGGGCGCGCATGCGCCCGGCCGCGGCCACCGCCTGCCGGTAGGTGCGCTCCTCCTCGGCGCTGTCGGCGCGGCGGGAGATGATGAGGGGCGTGCGCGCCTCGTCCACAAGCACGCTGTCGGCCTCGTCGACGATGGCGAAGCACAGGCCGCGCATGATGAGCTCGGAGGTGCGCGCCCGCGCGCGCCAGAGGCCCTCGACCTTGAGGTGGAGCGGGCGGGCCTCCTGCTCCAGCACCAGCCGGTCGCGCAGATAGTCGAACACGATCTGCTTGTTGGAGGCGTAGACCACGTCGCAGGCATAGGCGGCGCGGCGGGCCTCCTGCGACAGGCCCTCGGTGATGGTGCCGACGGTGAGCCCCAGCGCATCGTAGAGCGGGCGCATCCACTGCGCGTCTCGCTCCACCAGGAAGTCGTTGACCGTGACGATGTGGACGGGGACGCCGGCCAGCGCGGCGGTCGCGGCGGGCAGCGTCGCGGTGAGCGTCTTGCCCTCGCCCGTCTCCATCTCCGCCACAAGGCCCTTCAGCATCACCCAGCCGCCGGCGAGCTGGACGTCGTAATGGCGCATGTCGAGCCGGCGGCCGGCATATTCGCGGATGGCGGCGAAGGCGCGCGCGCACAGCGGCTCGGTCAGGCCCTCGGCATGAAGCGCCGCGCGGATCTCCGCCACCGCAGCGACAAGCTCCATCTCGGTCAGCAGGGCGAGCGCATCCGCCGCCTCGTGCACCCGGGCGACGAACCGGCTCTCGCGCCCGTGCGGGCGCGCCATCTGTCGCACCGCGCCAACCAGGCGTCCGGCGACGCGGTCGAGCGCGCCCTCGCGGTCGTCCTCGCGCTCGGGATAGGCGCCGACCACGACGCCGGGGCGCATGGTGGCGACGTCAGACATCGAACAGCCTCAGGA
>JAEWEX010000483.1 GCA_023389135.1 Pseudomonadota bacterium
GCGCCGAGGGTAGCGCCGAGTGCGGCCGCGGACAGGCGTCTGGCCAAGCTGTTCATTTGGTTCCCCTATCGATCGGCCGCGCGCGAACGGCGTCGTGCGCCATGCTCGCCCTCCGGCCCCATGCCGGGGAAGCGCGACGGGGCGGACCATAGGAGCCGTGCATGACGGCAAGAATACATCTAGATGAATTTAGGATTACAGCGCGTCGGGTTCGACCACCAGCTCCAGGCGCTCGCCGACGGAGCGGGACAGGCCGTACTCGACAGGGCCGCCGCCTGCCTCGGCGTTGATGGATTCCACCACCAGCACCGGGCTGCCGGACGGCGCGCGCAGCAGGCGGGCCTCGTCGTCGGTGGATGCCCGGCAGTGCACCCGCGTGAGCCGGCGCACATAATCGGACACGCCGAGAGCCGCGAGCGCCTGCGTCACCGAGCCGGAGGCGGCGAACGCATCCGCGAGCGTCGCGAAGCGGGGCAGGGGGAAGTGATGGGTGGTCAGACTGACCGGCTCGCCCTCGATCAGCCTCAGATTGTCCATGGCCAGCAGCGGGGTGCCCTCGGCGAGTTCCAGGTCCTCGGCCATGCGCCCGGCGGCCGTTGTCTGCCAGCTCCGCACCAGGGTGCCGCGCGGGCTGCCGCCGGTCCGCGCCACGGTCTCGCTGAAGCGCGTGCGCCGGGTGATCGGATAGGCCAGCCGCGGTGCGCGGACGAAAGTGCCTCGGCCGGGCTCGATCGAGATGGAGCCGCGCTCGCTCAGCGCCGAGAGCGCGCGCCGCACGGTGTGGCGGTTGACGCCGAAGCGGCTGGCAAGCTCCGTCTCCACCGGCAGGCGCGCCCCGATGGGATGCGTGCCCGCCGCGATCTCGCGGGCGAGCGTTTCCTCGATCTCACGCCACAGAATTGTTCCTGCCCGGCGCATGGGGTTCCTCGGCGGTGCGGATCCGAAACGTTGCTAATTAGGACGGTGCAAGGCGCACTGTCATGACCTATCGTGATGTGGGACATCGGAACCCATGCCGCTCCAGAACCGCGTGCTGCCAACCGGCGAGATCGTCGCCCATCCGGCCCGGGGCGCCATGATGGGCAACCGCGGCATCCTCCACGACGTTGAGCGGCGCCTCGGCGCCGCGCGATGGCGGCACAAGGCCTGGATCGCCTGCCTGACCGACTTCCGTGGCCGCCGGCGGGCAGTCATGGCGCCGGGGCGCTACACCGAGCTGTTCTTCCACGACGAGGCAGTATCGCTTGCGGCCGGTCACCGACCCTGTGCGGAGTGCCGCAGGCCGGCATTCGAGGCGTTTCGCCTTGCCTGGAGCACCGCCTCGGGCGGGGCCGTTCCACGTGCTGCGGAAATCGACCGGGCGCTCCATGCCGCACGGGTCGTTCCCGGCACCAGGCAGCAGCGCACGCTCGGCATGGCACTTGGGGACGCGCCAGACGGCGCATTCGTACGGATCGGCGCGATGCCGCACCTGGTGTGGGACGGGGCGGTTTGGCCGTTCGCGCCGGGCGGCTACGGCGCACCGATGGCACCGGACCGCCGGCTTTCTGTGACCGTGCTGACGCCCGTGCCCACGCTCGGAGCGCTGCGGGGCGGCTATCGTCCGACCGTGTCGCTGCCAGGCCCGGCGGCGGGGTGAGCCACGGCCGAGACCCGGCGGAAGCGGGCGCGGATGGCGGAGAAGATCATCCAGGCGAGCAGCCCGATCACCATGACCAGAAGCGTCCCCGCGATGGGGCGCTCGAACAGCCTGAGCGGATCGCCCCGGGCGAGCAGCATGGCGCGGCGGAAGTTGTCCTCGATCATGGGTCCCAGAATGAACCCGATCAGCAGCGGCGCCGGCTCGAAGCGCAGCAGCCGCATGCCGTAGCCCAGCAGGCCGAAGCCCAGCACCATCCAGATGTCGAACACGCTGGTACGCAGGCTGTAGACGCCCACGCAGATCAGCACGACGATGCCCGGATAGAGGAAGCGGTAGGGGATCGTCAGCAGACCAACCCAAAGCCCGATGAGCGGGATGTTCAGGACGAGGAGGAGAAGGTTGCCGATCCAGAAGCTGGCGATCAGGCCCCAGAACAGCTCGGGATGCTCCACCATGAGCTGCGGGCCCGGCGTGATGCCGTGGATCATCAGCGCACCCAGCATGATCGCCATGGTGGCGCTGCCGGGAATGCCAAGCGACAGGGTCGGGATGAACGCGGTCTGGACCGCGGCATTGTTGGCGGCCTCGGGCGAGGCGATGCCCTCGATGGCGCCCTTGCCGAACCGCGTCGGGTCCTTGGCCACCCGCTTCTCCAGCGCATAGCTCAGGAACGCGGCGATGGAGGGGCCCGCACCCGGAAGGGCGCCGAGGGCGCTGCCGACGCCGGTGCCCCGCAACGCGGGCAGCGTCGAACGACGGACGTCCTCCCGGGTCGGGATCATGCTGCGCAGGCTGATGCGGTGCTCCATCCGCGAGGCCTTCTGGCCCTGGATGGAGGCGATGATCTCCGAAACACCGAACAGGCCCATGGCCAGCACCACCAGCCCGACGCCCTCGTAGAGCTGCAGGAAGCCGAAGGTGTAGCGCTGCACGCCGGTCTGCGCCTCGGTGCCCACCGTGCCGATCAGCACGCCGGCGGCGACCATGGCGAGCCCCTTGAGCGGCGTGCCCTGGGCGATGGTCGCCGCGCCGATCAGCCCGAACAGCATCGCCGCGAAATACTCCGCCGGCCCGAATGCCAGCGCGAAGCTGACGATTGTGGGTGCGAAGAAAATCAGAAGAAGAATGCCGAACGAGCCGCCGACGAAGGATGCGGAGGTGGTGACGAACAGCGCGACCCCGGCGCGGCCCTGCTTGGTCATGGGATGGCCGTCGAGGCAGGTGACGGCGCTCGACGGCGTGCCCGGCAGGTTCAGGAGGATCGAGGCGGTGGAGCCGCCATACTCGGCGCCATAATAGACGCCTGCCAGCATGACCAGCGCGGTCGTCGGGTCGAGATAGAATGTGACCGGCAGCAGAAGCGCCACCGCGGCCAGCGACCCGACGCCCGGCAGGACGCCGATGAAGGTGCCGAGAAACACGCCCAGGAAGCAGTAGGCGAGGTTGTCGAGGGACAGCGCCGTCGGGAAGCCGATGGTGAAGAGTTCCATCGGGTCAGAACCTGAAGGCCTGCATCGGCATGGCGAGGCCGAGCGAGAACACCAGCCACACGGCCACGCACAGCACGGCCGCCAGGACCGCGGTGCCGAACGGCCGGCTGTCGCTGTCGCCCAGGGCCGACAGCACCACCGCCGCGATCACTGCGGCGACGAAGCCGAACCGGTCCACCACCAGAGCAAAGCCCGCAATGCCGGCGGACACTGCGAGAAGGGGGCGCCAGGAGACATGCTCCTCGGCTGCATCGGGGTCGCGGCGTCGCAGGCCGTCGGCCACGAGGCCGACGCCGATGACGATGGTCAGGATCGCCGTGCCCATGGGGTAGAGCCCGGCCTCCATGGCAGTGAGGCGGCCGATGCCGTAGCCGAAGGAGGGGACCAGGAAGGCGAGGCCGAACAGCGCGACCAGAAGGCCGCCCAGGACCTCCCGGAGGTCCCGCCGCTCGGAGCGTTGGCCGGACGCCGCCGCAGTCGTCATGGCTCAGCGGCCGAATTCATGGCGGAGTTCCGCCATGGCGCGTTCGATCAGCCAGTTGGCGGAATAATAGGCGAAGGTCGCCTTGCGCCGGCGGAAATCCGTCAGCTCGGCCAGCGGCGCCGGCATGCCGAAGGGGCGGCCGGCGGCGGCAAGGCGCTCGCACACATGGTCGATCGCCGCCACCACATCGGCGGTGCGTGCGCCGCGCCGGCCGGTCATGCTGTAGCCCAGATCGTTGGGTCCGAGCAGGAAAACGTCGATGCCCTCGACGGCGGCGATCTCGTCGATGGCGTCCACCGCCTCGCGGGATTCGATCTGGACGATGACGAGACGCTTGCCGACACTGTCGCCGCACGCGAAGCGGAACGTCTCCACCACGGCGGCCGCCTGTTCCGGCGTGTCGATGTGGGGGATCACCAGCCCGTCGGCCTTGCGGTCGAGGAACTGGACGAGGACGGCGGGGTCCGCCGTCCAGGTCCGCACCACCGCCGGGAGGGCCGCCGCGCGGGCGGCCCTCAGCATGTCGGTCGCCGCGTCCAGCCCGATGCCGGTGCGCTCGCAGTCGACGAAGGCCAGGTCCGCGCCGTGGCGGGCCAAAGCCTCGACCAGGTCGGGATTGGCGCCCTCGGGGTTGACCGTGACGACGGTCTCGCCTGCGGCGAGCCGCCGCTTCAGGTCGGCAACGGTTGCCATGGGCTTCACTTGACCTCGATGCCGGCTTCCTTGATCACACGCGCCCAGCGGGCCAGGTCCTCCTGGATGAAGTCCATGAACTCGTCAGGCGACGAGCCGACCACCTGGACGCCGAGCTGCTCGAAGCGCGCCTTGACGTCGGCGTTCTCCAGCGCCTTGCCGACGGCGGCGCGGATCGCCTCCACCACTTCGGCGCTCATGCCGGCGGGGCCGACCAGGCCGGTGACGTTCATCAGGTTGAAGTCCTTCACGCCGGCCGAATCGAAGGTCGGCGTGTCCGGCAGCGATGCCCAAGGCTCCGGCGACGTCACGGCAAGTGCGCGGACGCGGCCGGCGGCGACCTGCGGCGAGGTGGTGGAGGCCTGGTCGAAATACAGCTGCACCTGGCCGCCCAGCAGGTCGGTCATGGCGGGTGCGCCACCCTGGTAGGGCACCATCAGGTATTCCGTTCCGGTGAGCATCTCGAACAGCTCGGACACGAGATGGTTTGCCGTGCCGTTGCCGGCATGCGCCATGGTGACGTCGCCCGGCGTCTCCTTGGCCTTCGCCAGCACGTCGGCGACGGTCTTGAACTCGCTGTCGTCCCGGACCACCAGCGCGAACGGCACGAACTGGATGTTGGTGATGGGTGTGAGCCCCTTCACCGGGTCGTAGGGCCAGTTGGAGAACAGGTTGGGCCCGACGCTGAGCGTACTGTTGGAGCCCATCATCAGGGTGAGGCCGTCGGGCGGCGAGCTCATCACCGATTCCGCGCCCACCATGCCACCGGCGCCGGGTCGGTTCTCGACCACCACCGCCTGTCCCAGGATCTCGCCGAGCACCGGAGCGACGGTGCGCGCGGTGACGTCGACGTTTCCGCCGGCCGCGAACGGCACGATGATGCGGATGGGGCCGCTCGGATAGCTCTGGGCGGATGCGAGGCCCGGCGCGACGGCGATGCCGAGCGCGAGCGTTGCGGCGGCGAACAGATGCTTCATGGCTTGGTTTCTCCCTTGGATCGTTGGGCCGTTCATCCTCTGCGGGAGAGCCGGCCCGGACTGGCCTCGCTCAGAAATCGTAGAGCTCTGCCGGATTGTCGACGAGGATACGCTCGCGCATTGCGGCGTCCGGCACCCATTTGACGAACAGCTCGAACAGCTCGCCATCATCGGGCATGGCGGTCTTGATGTAGGTGTGGGGCCAGTCGCTGCCCCACAGCAGCCGCTCCGGCGCGGTGTCGACCAGGATGGCGGCGGTCTCGTCCGTGTCCGGATAGGGCATCTCGCTCATGGTGAGCCGGTAGGGCGCGGTGAGCTTCACCCAGGCCTTGCCGTCCTTCATCATGCGCAGCAGCGCCTTGAAGCCCTCGGTGTCGTTGCCGTGCTCGGTCTTGACGTAGCCGAGATGGCCGAAGGACACGTCGGTCGGGAAATCGGCGAGTTGCCGGTCGAGATCCGGGAACTCGTTGACGTGCATCAGGAATTCCACGTGCCAGCCGAACGGCGCGATGTTGGCGGCGAGCTGCTTGAGCCCGTCCAGCGGCAGCATGCCCTTGTTGAACTTCAGGTCGACGATGTTGCAGCGGACCCCGCGCACGCCGAGGCCATGCAGACGCTCGATCTCCGCGGTCGGCGCATCGAACGGCAGCGCCGCGATGCCGCGCAGCCGCTCCGGCGCCAGCACCATCGTGTCCAGCATCGCCTGGTTGTTGTGCTCGTAAATCGACGGCTGCACCAGGACGCCGCGGCCGCAGCCGAGCGCGTCGAGCAGCCCGAGATAGTCCTGCGGCAGCGCATCGGCGGGGGTGTAGAGGCCGTGCGGGATGAACGGGTACTTC
Source organism: Pseudomonadota bacterium (assembly GCA_023389135.1). GTDB lineage: Bacteria > Pseudomonadota > Alphaproteobacteria > Rhizobiales > Methylopilaceae > Agaricicola. The sequence continues at coordinate 6,126 of JAEWEX010000483.1, forward strand.
TGGCCCGGCCCGAACACATGGGCATGGGTGTCGCAGGCGAGTGCCGGCACGGCCACGCTCGCCTTGCGGACATTGGGGTTGAAGGGGGCGGAAAGCGGACGGTCCGGGTCGGCGTTCATCAGGCGATTTTCTCCCATTTGTCAGGCATTTCGTTGCCGGCGGCGGGGCCGGTCAGCCTGGCTGGCGTTTGCGACCATAGTTGAATATTCACGTCACATCGGGAACAGGTGAGTTGACCTGACGGCGAAGGCGGCCGTCTCAAAGGTTGTCCGCGAGCCAGTCGCCAACGATGTTGATGCCGCGCGGGCGGTCATCGACATGGGCGTGGGCCGAGCCCGGCTCGCCCGGCCCGACGACGGTCAGCGTCTTGCGGGCGGAGCCGATGGCGTCGAACAGCTTCTGCGCGCTGGCAACCGGCACCACGCGATCCTCGGCGCCGTGGGTCACCAGGAACGGGCATTCGATGCTTCCTGCGACGTCCGCGAGGCTGAACTTCCGGGCGATGGCGATGGCGTCCTCCGGCGTTTCGGCGCCCACCACCCACTGGAACTGGAAGTTCGACTGGGAGGTGGAGCCGGGGTTCTCCTGGTTCTTGCGTCGCACCGCTTCCTGGAAGCCTGCAAGGTCCCAGTGGAGCGCGCTCATGGCGACGCCCGCCGCATAGCGCTTCTCGAAGGCGGCGATCCGCGAGGAATAATATCCGCCAAAGCTGTATCCCATGATGGCGACCCGTGCCGGATCGACCTCCGGCCGCGCCGCCATGAACTCGTAGGCCAGGCCGCCGGGAACCTCGTAATCGTGGCGGCTGTGGATGTCGCGCATGCGACGGCTCTCTCCCTGGCCGGGGCCATCGAGGCACAGCACGCTGATGCCGCGGCGAGACAGTTCCAGCCCGGCGAAGACGACGCTCATCTCCTTGGCGTTGTCCATGCCGTTGAGGATGACCACGCCGGGCGCCGGGCCGCTGACGCCCTCGGCGGGCACGAACAGGCCGGGCAGGGAGTTGCCCTCATAGGGCACCTCCACGAACTGGATCTGCGGGTAGCGCAGGCGGATGCCGGCATGGAAGGCGTGGTAGGCGCGCGCGCCTGCCGCCTTCTTCTCCTCCCCTGGGAAGATGAACCGCTCGGCATTGTAGAGATAGTGGCCGGCACGCATGAAATAGTCGCCGGCCGAGCGCGGATGGCCGCTGGCTTGCGCCTCCTCGGCGCGCCGCTGCAGCTGCTCGCCCTTGGCCGCCCACTCGTCGCGCCATGCATCCATGTCGCCCTGGCGGGAGGACAGACGGTCGCAGACTTCCTCGATCTCGCCCAGATTGACGACGCCGTAGGGCGCCATGCCCTTCATGATGAGGACTGCGTTCGACCACAGGAAATTGCCCGGGAAATGCTCGACCCAGGTGCCGCATTCGGCCATCTGCTGCTTCCTCCCGACCGGCTGGCTGCTACCGCCGGTTTCATATTTGAATTATTGCAATCGAAGCGTGCCAGCCCGAAGACTAGCATCTCAATTACTCGCGGCAATCCTGTCTATCCGCATTCACCGTCAAATTTTTCGAAAAGATCGAATGATCACGCAAGCAGCGTCGCCATGATCCGCTCACGCGACAGCGGCAGGTCGCGGATGCGGGCGCCGAGCGCGCGGGCGACGGCGTTGCCGACGGCGGCAGCCGTCGGCCCCAGCGCCACCTCGCCGATGCCGAGCGGCGGTTCGTCCGGCATCTCCATCAGCACGGTCTCCACGGCGGGAACCTCCGAAAAGCGCAGGATCGGATAAGTCTCCCACGTGTCGGAGACGATGCGGCCGGCCGCGAACCTAACCTGTTCCTTTACAGTAAAGCTGACCGCCTGCACCACGCCGCCCTCGATCTGGTTGATCGCTCCGTCGGGATTGATCACGAGGCCGGCATCGACAGCGCACCAGACGCGTTCGACCCGAACCTCCTCCTCGACGGAAACGTCAGCGACCGCAGCCATGTAGGCCGCAGTGTTCTTGTAGCGTGCGAATCCCAGGCCGAGCGCGCGGCCGCCGCCGGTCGCCTTGCCCGGCCACCCTGCGAGGGCTGCCGCCCGCGACACCACGGCGCGCGCCCGGTCGTCACGCAGCAGGCCCAGGCGGTAGGCCAGGGGGTCGACGCCGGCGATCTCCGCCAGGTCGTCGATCATGCCCTCGATGGCGAATACGTTGAGGTGCGCACCGAGCGCACGCAGGGTGGTGGAGCGCAGAGGAAGGTCGGTCAGCACCCGGTGGACCATGCTGTGCGCCGGGATGTTGTAATAGGCCTCGGCGTTGCGCGTGGCGCCGCCGCCGCCGGCATCGGGTATGTCGGCCAGGCCCGCATCGTCGGGGTCCTTCCCGGCAATGGCCTCGTGCGCCACGAAGTTGGGACGGCCATGCATTCCCGGCCTGCGGCCCTGCACGGGGCTGCGCACGTCGATGGTCCAGTGCGCGGGGCGGCCTGCGCCATCCAGCTCGGCCCGTATGCCCACGGTCATGGCCGGTCCCAGAGGCGCGGCGCCCAACTCGTCCTCGCGCGACCATTGCACGCGCACCGTACGACCCTCGTTTCGCAGTGCCAGCCATGCCGCCTCGAAGGCTGCGTCGTCCGCGGGATTGTGGCCGTAGCAGCCGGCGCCGGGGCGGTGGATGACGTCAATGGCGGCAATACCGAGCCCCAGCGCCTCGGACAGCCATCTGCGCAGCACGAACACGCCCTGGGAGTGGGTCTCGACCGTCAGCCTGCCTTCTTGGAACGTCGCCAGGGCGCAGGATGGCGCGATGGAGCCATGGACCAGGCAGGGGCGGGAGAAGATGGCCTCCACCACCTGCCCGCCGCCGGGATTTTCGGCGCTGGACCACGCCACGTTGCGCTCGACGCCGGCGGCTGCGGCCAGACGTTCGGGGCGGTCGATGTCGTCGGCGGGCGGGCGGCCCCCTTCCCAGACCGCCATCTGGCGAGCATGCGCCTGGGCGCGGATGGCGCAAACCTGATCGTCCGACAGGAAGGCGGCGAGATCGCCCTCGCGGACGATATCGACCGCGCCACCGGCGGCGCGCCGGATGCCCGCCTCGTCGAGGGCCGCAAGCCGTGCGCCCGGCCATGGGCGATGGAGCACGCGGGCGTGCAGGACGCTGGCGGGCGCGATGTCGTGGATGAAGCCCGGCGCAGCGATCTTGCCGGCCAGGTCGAGCCGCGGCAGGCTGCGGCCGACGAACCGATATTCGTCGCCGCGCCGCGTCGGGGCGGAACCGGTCGCGGTGCGGTCGAGGTCGAGGCCGAGCGACCAGTAGTCGTGGCCGGTGCCCGCGCCGTCATGCAGCACGGCGCCACGCTCAATGGTCAGTTGCGCCGCGGCGCAGCCCAGCGCCCCCGCTGCGGCGTCCGTCGCAATGGCCCGCACCTCTGCGCAGACGAGCCTGATCGCGCCGCCGGACGCGCCGACCGAATTGCTGCCCGAAGTGAAGTTCTCGTCGGGCCCCGCCGGGGCCTCGCCGGAGGCGATGTCGATCTGATCGGGGTCGACCCCGAGTTCGTCCGCTGCGATCTGGACCAGCGCCGTCACGATACCCTGGCCGAGTTCGACCTTGCCGGTCGAGATCCGCACGCGGCCGGCGCGCTCGAAGCCGATCCACCGCGAGAGTTGCGGATTGTCCTGAAGGCTCTTCGGCAGGCTGTTGGGGATCATGCCGGCGCGCCCGCGAGGTTCGCCGCCGCCCGCTCGACCGCGGCCAGAATGCGATTGTGGGCGCCGCACCGGCACAGATGCGGCTCCAGCGCCGCAACCACGGACGCGCGGTCAGGAGCGGGATCGCCGGCGAGCAGCGCGCGGGCCGAGATCAGAATGCCGGCGATGCAGTAGCCGCACTGCGCGGCCTGAAGTTCGATGAACGCGTCGTGCAGCGCGGAGAACACCGGGTCGGTGGCGAGGCCCTCGACGGTGGTGATCTCCCGGCCCGCGAGGGTCGCAATGTCGCGCGCGCAGGAGAAGGCCGGCCGACCGTCGACCAGGACCATGCAGGCGCCGCACTGTTCCGCCCCGCAGCCGAAGCGGGCGCAGCGCAGGCCGAGGT